>JAHRVZ010000078.1 GCA_019090405.1 Paracoccaceae bacterium | reverse complement strand
CGGCACGCGCGGCTCGCCCTTGGCATTGGCGCAGGCGTATGAAACCCGTGATCGTCTGGCTGCCGCCTTTGATCTGCCTCGGGATGCTTTTGCAATTTTGGTGATCAATACCACGGGCGACCGGGTGCAGGATCGCCCCCTGAAGGAAATTGGCGGCAAAGGTCTGTTCACCCGCGAAATTGAAGAGGATTTGCTGTCGGGCAAGATCGACATCGCGGTCCATTCGATGAAAGACATGCCGGTGTTGCAGCCAATTGGGTTGGTGCTGGATTGTTATTTGCCGCGTGAAGATCCACGTGATGCGTTTGTGTCTTTGGGGCTTACGGGTCTTGATGATCTGCAGCCCGGCGCGGTTGTCGGCACCTCAAGTTTGCGGCGCAAAGCGCAGGTTCTGCTAAATCGGCCTGACCTGAAAGTTGTTGAATTTCGCGGCAATGTTCAGACCCGGTTGAAAAAGCTGGATGAGGGCGTGGCGAAATGTACGTTTTTGGCGATGGCTGGGCTAAAGAGGCTGGAAATTACCGACGTACCTGCAACGGCAATTGCTGTCAGCGATATGCTTCCGGCGGTTGCTCAGGGGGCAATCGGGATTGAAAGGCGTGTTGACGACTATCGGGTGCCCGATTTGTTGGCGGCAATCCAGGACACTGAAACAGCGCAAAGACTGGCCGCTGAACGGGCATTTTTGACCGCTTTGGACGGGTCGTGCGAAACTCCGATTGCGGGACTGGCCGAATTGGATGGCAACACATTGCGCCTGCGCGGGCAAGTGTTGCGGCCCAACGGGTCCGAAGCAGTAGACGATGACCAGACCTGCCCGATTGAGGATGGGGCCGAATTGGGCAAAGAAATGGCGCATCGGTTGCTGAAACACGCCGGACCGGGATTTTTCGCCTGGCGTAACTAGCGACATAGCGCATTATTTGACACAGCATATGGCGATCTGCGATAATAGGGGTCCGGAGAGTTGCACCCATGACCCCTGGCAAATCCTATATGACCACTGAAGAAATTCGCCCGCTGGCCGAACGCTCTGACCCTATGGGGCTGTGGTTGCTGCTACATTGCTGGGGCACCATTGCACTGGCGATTACTTTATTTGCGCTTTGGTCAAATGTGCTGACGTTCCTTTTGGCAGTCATGGTGATTGGATCACGCCAGCTGGGCTTGGCGATCCTGATGCATGACGCGGCCCATAACGCCCTGTTCAAGACCCGCGCCTTTAACGAATTTGCAGGCGAATGGTTATGTGGCCGACCAATTTTGGCTGAACTTGGCACCTATCGTCACTATCACCTGACGCATCACCGGTTCACCCAGACCGATAAAGACCCTGATCTGGTTTTGTCGTTAAAATTTCCCACCACCAAAGCCAGCCTAAAGCGAAAATTCACCCGTGATCTGACCGGCCAGACAGGTGTGAAACAACTAGCCGCCCAGATCGCCATGTCGGTTCGGCTGGCCGGGGATGATGAGGCGGTCAAAGCGGCGGCTTCGGATTTTGCACAGGCCTTTAAGGCGCGGGATTTGTGGAAGTCATTTCCCGTGTTTATCGGCGTAATTGTCTTGATGGGATTGATTGGTAGTTGGTGGTGGGGTCTGGCGTTCTGGCTGTTGCCGTTTCTGACATGGTTCCAGTTTGTCCTGCGTGTGCGCAACATCGCAGAACATGGTGCCACCGAAATATCCGAAAACCCGATGCAGAACGTGCGAACAACCAAGGCGGGACCACTGGCGCGCCTGTTGGTCGCGCCCTATTGGGTGAATTTTCATCTAGAGCACCATCTGGTGATGCATGTGCCTTGTTGGAAATTAGCTAACATGCATAAATTGCTTGTTAATAAGGGTCTGGAATCACAAATGCGGATTGCCGACAATTATGGGCAGGCGCTGGCAGAAGCCGGTTGGCGATAGGATTTACCGCCCGCCTTAAATCACCCACATCGCAGGCGACCTAGACCCATTTGGCCATCGGTGGCAGGCTCATCAATACCGCATTTGCATCATGCCCGGTCGCCAGACCAAATTTGGTGCCCCGGTCATAAACCAGATTGTATTCCGCATAAAGACCCCGGTGGATCAGTTGTGCGTCCTTATCCGCCGCGGACCAACCCTGCACCCGGCGCTTTTGCACCAAGGGCACAAAGGCCGGTAAAAACGCCCGGCCAATATCTTGCGTCATTGCAAAATCTGCGGCCCAGTCTCCGGTACAATAATCATCCATGAACACGCCGCCCACACCGCGCGCGCGTTGTCGGTGCGGGATAAAGAAATACTCGTCTGCCCATTCTTTTAATCGTGGATAATGGGCCAATCCGTGCGGATCCAGATGGGCCTTTTGCTCGGCGTGGAAATGGCTGGTGTCTTCGTCATATTCGATGCAAGGGTTCAGATCTGACCCGCCACCAAACCACCACGCATGAGGTGTCCAGAACATCCGCGTGTTCATATGCACAGCCGGAACATGCGGGTTCTGCATATGTGCCACCAGTGATATCCCTGACGCCCAGAACCGTGGATCATCCTTCATCTCGGGCAACCCTTTGCGCGACGCCATTGCATCCTGCGCCTGTTCGCCCAACGTGCCAAACACGGTCGATACATTAACCCCGACCTTCTCAAAGACGCGACCGCCGCGCATGACGCTCATCAATCCGCCACCGGCATCGCTGCCATCACCCGATTCGCGTTTGGTTTCGCGAACCTCAAAACGCCCGGCAGGCATATCCGAAAGCGGGCCTTTGTCGTGACTATCCTCAAGTTGCTCAAACGCCGCGACGATGTCATCGCGCATTTGCCGGAACCAGTCAGATGCTGTGGCTTTTTCGTTCTCATATGTGGTCATGACTTACCCGCCCCAAATTATTAGTGCGCAGGAACCGAAACCGGATCCAGCAATGTACGTCCACCGTCCAATGTCAGTATCTGACCCGTCATAAACCCCGAGCCATCGGACGCAAGGTACTGCACCGCGTCTGCCAGTTCTCCCGGCGACGCAATCCGCGACAAGGGCGTATGTTGCTCGATGTCCTGACGAAATTGCTGGTTGTCCTGCAATGCCGATTTAAGCGATGCGCTCATGACGGATCCAAATGCCACTGCGTTCACCCGTATGCGATTGGGGGCCAGCGCCACGGCCAGCGACCGGGTCATCTGGTTCAGTGCCGCCGAACTGACCGAATAGGCCAGCAAATCAGGATGGGTCAGCTGTGCCGCGATAGAGCTAAGATTGATGATGCTTCCGACCGGTTCTTCTTCGCGGTCTTTGGCCTGTTTTATCATCCGCTTGGCAACCAATTGCGACAAACGCAGGGCGGGCATCAGGTTTTGGTTTAGCAGATCACTTACCGATTCGTCATCGGGGTCCAGCGGATCAGAGGTGATGACCTGACGCGCGCCGTTAACCAGAATATCAATGTCATCAAAAGCATCCAAAGTAGCCGATAACAAATTGGCAATGGTTAGCTTTTCGCGCAAATCCCCTGCGAAATAGCGCACATTGCCGTCTTCCAAATTTTCACCCAACTCAGCAATCAGGCGTTTCTCGTCCATATCCGCAAACATCACATTTGCGCCTTTTTCGACAAACTGCCTCCCGATAGCCAAGCCAATGCCATTGGCACCGCCAGTCACGATCGCAGTCTTGCCAGCGATGGAAAAGGACATGTCAGATCTCCTACTGCGTCTTTTTATTGTGTTCCATGTTTCCCAAACCAGCGAAAATGAAAAGGGTTTTGTCTGTATGGGGCAATCTAACGCGGATCAATGCCGGGTGCGGGTCGGACGAATTGGGCGGGACGCCTCAATCACTTTGAACCGGCTGTCACCTGCGACTTCCTGCACCTGGCCAAACCGCGTGGCCAGCGCGTTTTCATAAGGGAGATGCCGGTTCGCCACCATCCACAGCGCACCTGCTGGGGTCAATACCCGTGCCGCTGTTTCGATAAAGCCCCGTCCTAATGCCGGATCAGCAGCCCGTCCCGTATGAAACGGTGGGTTCATCACCACGGTATCAACACGCCAGGTGGGTCGCCAGGTCAGCGCATCAGCCCAATGGAATTTGAGTCGTGGGTCGGCCAGATTTTTGCGGGCACAGGCCAGCGCCGTGTGATCCGCTTCTACAATGTCAAAGGATTCTATTTTTGGGTCGGTCAATAGCTGCGCCATCAGATAACCCCACCCGGCCCCAAGATCAGCAACATGGCGACCCAGTTTTTTCGGCAAGGATTGTGCAAGCAAAGCCGAAGCCGGATCAATACCATCCGCAGAAAACACCCCCGGAGCGGTCACATATCCATCCGCATGTTGAATCTCAGGAGCCTCCCAGTCGGCAAACGCAGCTGCATTCGCGTCGAACCAGAAAATCTTGCCATGTGCCTTAGATATTGGTCCCTGCACAGTTACCCGTTTGCGAATTTCACGCAAAAGGCTGTCAATTCCGTCAGTTTTGACACCATCCACCACCACGGTTCCAGTGCTTCGCTGGCAAGCCTGAAATATCAGGCTGCGGGCCAAAGCCTTTGCGCGTGGGATGCAAAGAACAACGGCGGCCGCAGCTGCGTCGCTTTCTGCGACACAATCAAAACCCAAGTGCTGAAAATGATCGAAATGCGGCCGCATTGGTTGCACGATCTGCACGCGGTCTTTGGCAAGCGCGGTCAGGTCGGCCTCGGGCATTGGCAATAGCACAGACACCGTACCTGTATCGGGCAACACCAATTCACCCGTTTCAAGGGCCAGCGATAATCGAATGGACACGAGGCGAATTTACTCTTCTTTTTCCATCGTGCACTGTAATGGGTGCTGATGGCGGCGGGCAAAGTCCATGACCTGTCCTACCTTGGTTTCGGCGATCTCATGGCTGAACACGCCAACCACGGCGACACCTTTTTTGTGAACGGTCAACATGATCTCGAAAGATTGCGCATGTGTCATGCCAAAGAATTGCTCAAGTATATGCACAACGAATTCCATCGGCGTATAATCATCGTTCAACAACAGCACCTTATACAGCTTAGGCCGTTCAGTTTTCGGCCGCGTATCAACCAGCAGCGACGCATCACTGTCATCGCCGGGATTGTCTGACATTACAAAAGGGTCTTGCGGCATGGCGCGAGTCTCGTGGCTGGAATATTGTGAACGTTCAGTAACTATATACAGTCCAATCGCAATGGAAAAGAGAAAGCGCGCCGTCTTTATGTCTAATAACCTTACACTTGTTGCCTTTGATGCTGACGACACACTTTGGCACAATGAACGCTTCTTTCGTCTGACACAGGAGCGGTTTGCAGAATTGCTTTCGGATCACGCTGAACCGGATCATCTGGCAGAGCGGTTGTTGGGGGCCGAAAAACGCAACATCGGTCGCTATGGCTTTGGTGTTAAAGGGTTCGTTCTGTCGATGATTGAAACCGCTATCGAAGTGACCAATGAAAAAGTCCCGGCAAGCGTCATCGCCGAACTGATTGCCGCAGGTCACGACATGCTGGCCTATCCGATTGAATTGCTGCCACATGCGCAAATGGCCGTTCAGGCGGTTGCCGAAACACATCGGGTTATTCTGATTACCAAAGGGGACTTGCTGGATCAGGAACGTAAGCTGGCACAATCCGGCCTGGGTGATCTGTTTGACGGGGTCGAAATCGTATCGACCAAATCGCCTGCTGTTTACCAGTCAGTATTTGAGCGTCACGGCGATGGCCCGGACAGGGCCATGATGGTCGGGAATTCGATGCGGTCAGACATTGTACCTGTAATCCAAACCGGCGGCTGGGGTGTATATGTGCCACATGGTCTGATCTGGGAGATCGAACACGCCGAGCCTCCGACCACCGCTGCACGGTATCACACGATCAAAGATCTGGCCGGTCTGGCCGATTTGGTTGAGACCATTGGCTAAGACACGTTACCGAACAATTGGGTCACAAATTCTTTGCCACATTCCTGCCACATTCCAAAATGTTGCGTAAGCAACGAACCAAACCGCAAAATGTAGACCGATCACTTGGTGAAAATGTGAGGTTCGTCAACAGCATACGGGTATCTTTTGAAAAATTGGTATGCTAGCATTTACGCAATAAACAAATGAGCCAGCCGAAAAATCGGCGGCCAGAGGCAGATAAAGGCAGTTTTATTGTGCAGGTTCGGCGTATTAGTCCGGCCCGTTTAGGGCTATATATTTTCACCGCAATTTGGTTGTGCGTGCTGGTACCACTTAGTGTATCTGCCGCCCCTTACGCAGCAATGGTCATAGATGCCCGCACCGGAGAAGTGCTGCATTCGCGAAATGCAGACACCCGATTGCACCCGGCGTCCCTTACCAAAATGATGACGCTATACATCGTGTTCGAAGCGGTCCGAAACGGTGAAATCACCCTGGACACACAGGTTGTTATATCCAAGCATGCGGCCTCTGAACCGCCCTCAAAGCTGGGTCTGAGAGCCGGGCAAAGCATCGCATTGCGATATTTGATTCGTGGTGCATCGGTTAAATCCGCCAATGATGCCGCCACCGCCCTGGGCGAAGCAATCAGCGGCTCTGAAGCGGCTTTTGCACGGCGTATGACACGTACGGCCAAGGCGCTGGGTATGACCCGAACCACGTTCAAAAATGCCCACGGTCTGACCGAAACCGGTCATATGTCGACCGCACGGGATATGACCACGCTGGGGCGGCACCTGTTTTACGACTATCCACAGTATTATAACCTGTTCTCGCGCCGCTCGACCGATGCCGGGATCAAAACCGTGAACAATACCAACCGTCGTCTATTGGCGGCCTATAAGGGCGCAGACGGCATCAAAACCGGCTATACGCGCGCTGCTGGTTTCAATCTGGTCTCTTCTGCGCAGCGCGGCAATGAACGCATCATCGCCACCGTTTTTGGCGGCAGTTCTTCGGCTTCGCGCAATGCCAAAGTCGCCGAATTGCTTGACCTTGGATTCCGGCGCGCACCGACAAATGCCCCTGTCAGAACCCCTTCTCGTCCGGCCTATGTTGGCAATGCCAACATCGAAACCGGAACCGCCGGACGATCCATTCGACTTGTCGGCGCCGTACAAAAAAGCCTTCGTCCTGTCGCGCGACATACCGCACAGGACACCATACTTGTCGAAGCTGTGACAGCTTCGGCCACCGAAAATCAGGCATTGCTTCAGGCGGGAGTCAGTGCGGCAATGGCCGAGGCGAATGCGCCTGTAACCTTGTCTGCGGATGGGTCTGTTACCCGGCCTTCTGTGCGGCCAACTAATCTGGTTCTGGCCAGTGCCACAGCAACACCCAATCCTACACCCGAACCGACACAGGAAATCGTCACCCGCTTGTCCACATCCGGCGGTCAGCACTGGGGCATCAATGTCGGGCGATATACAACGCGGTATGAGGCGGAAAAGGTTTTGTTGCGAACCGCATTGGCGGAAATGTCGACGCTGGACGGAAGTCTGCGCAAAGTCGGCCAATCATCTCGCGGATTTGACGCGACATTCGTCGGCATGACACGCGAAACGGCCGATCTGGCCTGTCGTCGTCTGCAGGCCCGGAATATGACCTGTTTTATGATTGGGCCGTCGTAAGGTAAATTCAGTCAACAGCGCGGATTAGTTTGCGCTCAAGCACACGCAGAACAGATTTCAGGTCATGGCCGCGTTTCAGAATTTGACCTTCGATACTGACCACAGAATACTGCCCTTGTTTATTGCGCAGTTTGGGGCGTTTTTCTATCCGGTATAGTGGGTTTTCGGCTGTCCTACGGAACACCGAAAATACGGCCAATTCGCTAAGGCAGGAAATACCATAGTCCCGCCATTCACCTGCGGCCACCATCCGCCCATAGATTGACAGAATGACGGATAGTTCTTTGCGGTCAAAAGCAACCTGAACCGGAATTGTATTTTTGCGAAACGGTTTAGCGCGTTGGATGGTCATACCCCAGAGTTGCGCCAAACGCCGCGCAAATCAAGCTTTGTCTACGCCGCCAAACCGTTCGGCAAATCCGCAATCTGCCAATGGCATTGGTTCAAGTCCAAATCCATCGGTGCCTAGCCAGCTTTCGGTTGCAGGCGCGATACGTTTGTAAACGGTTGCAACAGCCCCACGAGGATCCCGAAGAGGGCTATCAATTGGCATCAACTCATGAGGAAGTTCTGGATAACGCAGAACGATCCGTCGCCAGCGGTGGATCAGCAACAACCGCGCTGCGGCGGCATCCAGCGGATCAGAAAAATCCCCGTCCAGCGCGTCTAAATCGGAAACCAACGCTACAAGAGCAGACCTGTGCGAAGCGCTTAACAATGAAGCACGGTAACGCGCAGATAAATCTGTGATGTTACCAACGACACGACAATCTGTATCCGGGGCAACATCAGAGGCAGCATCTGCCGGGGAAATTGTCACCTCGGTTGTGCCCGAGTCATTCAAATTCAGCTCAATTGCCCATTTGGACACCCATTCGGTACGGGGCTGTGCATAGATCCGGGTTGTCGCCGGGGCGAACCGTTCCAGTCCCTTCACGCTTAACCGGTAGATACTAGTGCGCCCTTTGCGTTCACTTTCGACCCAGCCATCGCGCCCCAAACGCGACAAAGCGGTGCGTAAGGTGCCCGGCTCGACACCAATACGCCCCAGCAATTGCCGCAATCGCGCGGTCGATATTTCACCACCCCGGTATTGCACCAGATCGCCAAACACGGTGATGACAAGCGACCAGACGCGCAACCGGCCTTCAGAATGTAACGCGTTTATCAGAGGGGCAAGTGGATCCATCCCACCCCTTTAGCGCGTATAGGACACCATGGTCAAAAGTTCGTATTGCGCGACGGCCTCGCCTTCGGGCGTTGTCAGCGTGACGTGCCAGGCTACTTCGCCATAGGTATCGGTACGGTGGGTTTTGCGTTTACAGGTCAGACGAACCTTGATCGCGTCACCGGGGCTGACAGGTTTTTGAAAACTCAATCCGTTCAACCCGGTATTGGCCAGCACCGGGCCGGGGTCAGGCTGCACAAACAGACCGGCCGCAAACGACAACAGCAAATAGCCATGCGCAACGCGGCCCGGGAAAAACGGATTGGCCTTGGCCGCGTCGTCGTCCATGTGGGCATAAAACGTGTCGCCGGTGAAATGCGCGAACTGTTCGATATCTTCAAGCATCACCGTGCGTGGCTTGGTGTGCAGGGTCTCTCCGATTTGAATTTCGTCATAGGTGCGTTGAAACGGGTGATCCGGGCCTTTGATTTCGGACGCGCCCAGCACCCATTGCCCGGTAATTGCACTGATGACATCCGGGCTGCCCTGAATGGCGGTGCGTTGCATATAGTGCAGCACTGCGCGCACTCCGCCAAGTTCTTCGCCACCCCCTGCCCGTCCCGGCCCGCCATGCACCATTTGCGGCATCGGTGCGCCGTGACCGGTGGATTCGGGCGCGCTTTGTTCGCCCACAATATAAAGACGGCCATGCCAGGCGGCACTGTTTAGCGTAACCTCACGTGCCACATTGCTGTCATCCGTTATCAGCGAGGCAACAAGCGAGCCACCACCACGATTGGCCAACTGTGCAGCATGGGCCGTATCGCGATACGGCATGAGCGTTGAGACCGGGCCAAACGCTTCGAGTTCATGCACATTGGTCGCGGCATCCGGATCATCACAGCGCAGCAAAGTAGGTTTTAGAAATGCGCCTTCGGGTCCGGCGCCGATCAGCTCAGTTGGTTCCGCGTCGCCCGTCAGGTTGCTGGTCTCGCCCGCCAGCGCCTGCAATTTGGCCAAAACATCCGCCTTTTGTGCAGCAGAGGCGAGCGCACCCATGCGAACTCCATCCGCATCCGGCGCGCCGATGGTGATTTTGGCAAGCCTAGCAATCAATGCATCGGTAACGTCAGTCATTGACGATTGCGGTACTATAATCCGTCGAATTGCGGTGCATTTCTGCCCTGCCTTTGTGGTGATTTCGTTGGCGGCCTCTTTGATGAACTGATTAAAGCTAGCGGATCCAACGGTCACATCAGGGCCAAGGATGGTGGCATTCAGGCTGTCCTGTTCTGCGTGAAATCGCACAGACTGGCGCATCAGGTGGGGATTGGATCGCAGGTGCAGCGCCGTATCGGCGGACCCCGTAAAGCTGACCACATCCTGCGCGCCCAGCCGATCCAGCATATCCCCGACACCGCCAATAACCAGTTGCACCGCACCTTCCGGCAACAGGCCACTTTCGATAATCATGCGAAAGCAGGCTTCGGTCAGATAGCAGGTCTGGGTGGCCGGTTTAACGATCGCGGGCATTCCGGCCAGCAGGGTTGGTGCCAGTTTCTCAAGCATCCCCCAAACCGGAAAGTTGAACGCATTGATATGAACCGCGACACCTTGCATCGGAACCGCAATATGCTGACCAAGAAATTGACCGCTGCGCGATAACTGTTCGACATCCCCATCAACGTAAACAAACCCATCCGGCAGATTTTGCCGCCCCTTTGAGGCCATCACCATCATGGTGCCAATGCCGCCATCAATATCAACCGCCCCATCCCGACGGGTCGCTCCGGTCAACGGGTTTATCGCGTAAAGCTGGTCTTTACGCTCGCCAATATAAAGCGCGAGGGCTTTGACCATCTTGGCACGTTCATGGAATGTCATCGCCCGCAAACCAGGCCCACCCACATTGCGCGCCCAGTCCAGCATTCCCTGCACATCCAATGGCGCACCACCCGCCTGCGCGATCGGTTTGCCGGTGACAGGACCATGAATGGCACGCGCCTGATCGCCGGGTTCAATCCATTGGGCCTTTGCATAACTGGCGGGTCTAAGCATGATCTGTCTCCATAAATTTGTTTCACGTACAATACCCATCACACGGACGAAATCAACACTATTGACCGCATGGTTGGTTTTGTGCAGTGTGCAGCAAGAATTTGCGGGGAAATCATGACACCTCAGGAACGCGCCGAGCGCAGCGCCGCTGCGATGTGGGCAACGGATGCGGCCTCAAAATGGCTGGGCATGCGGCTTGATGCTGTCGGACCGGGCACGGCAACCATGTCGTTTGAAGTGATGGATCATCACCTGAACGGGCATCTGATCTGTCACGGCGGTTATATCTTTACCCTTGCTGACAGCGCCTTTGCTTTTGCTTGTAACAGCTATAATGCTGTTACAGTGGCGCAGCAAAACTCAATTACCTATCTAATTCCGGGCAAACCCGGCGCACGTTTGACAGCGACTGCAACCGAGGTATCGCGCATTGGTCGCTCTGGCGTTTATGACGTCGTTGTTACCGGCGAAGACCAGCGACAGGTCGCATTGTTTCGCGGTCTGTCACGCACCATCAAAGGCTTTAATTTCGAGGAATCTCTATGACACACGCCTATCTTTGTAACGGAACACGCACACCCATTGGTCGCTATGGCGGCGGGCTATCTTCCATGCGCCCAGACGATATGCTGGCCCATGCGATCCGTGCTGTAATGGCTGATCACCCTGATATGGAGGTCGACGAGGTTCTTGCCGGTTGCGCCAATCAGGCCGGAGAAGACAACCGCAACGTTGCGCGTATGGCATCACTTTTGGCCGGTCTGCCTGACACAGTTGCTGGCGCTACGATCAACCGTCTTTGTGGTTCCGGGCTTGATTCCGTTGGCAGCGCCGCCCGTGCCGTTCGACTGGGCGAGGCCGAAGTGGTCATCGCCTGCGGCGTCGAAAGCATGAGCCGCGCACCACTGGTCATGCCCAAACCTGACGCTGCGTTTTCGCGCAAGGCCGAAATATACGACACGACCATCGGCTGGCGTTTCGTGAACCGTGCGATGCACAAGTTGTATGGCACCGAATCAATGCCGGAAACCGCCGAGAACGTGGCGTCCGACTTTGACATCAGCCGCGAAGCGCAGGATGCTTTTGCCCTGATATCGCAAGAACGCGCAGCGGCGGCCATCAGCAGCGGTCGACTGGCACAGGAAATCACACCGGTTAGCATTCCGAAACGGCGCGGTGATCCTGTGGTCATCGACACAGATGAACACCCGCGCCAAACGACACTGGAAAAGCTGGCGTCCCTTGGCACGCCATTCCGCGAAAACGGAACCGTGACTGCCGGAAATGCATCGGGTGTTAACGATGGTGCGGCTGCGGTCATTGTTGCCTCTGAGGCAGCGGTGAAAAAATACAACCTTACACCTCGCGCCCGGATCACCGGAATGACCACCGTCGGTGTTGCTCCGCGTATCATGGGAATAGGCCCAGCGCCCGCAACCGAAAAGCTGATGGCCCAGCATGGGTTGTCCATAGGTGACATTGACACCATTGAATTGAACGAAGCCTTTGCCGCACAGGGTCTTGCCGTTACCCGCCAATTGGGCCTGCCTGATGACGCGGACCACGTGAACCCAAATGGAGGCGCCATTGCTTTGGGACATCCATTGGGCATGTCGGGTACGCGTCTGGCCCTGACGGCATCTTTGAACATGGTCAACAATGACCTGAACCGCGCTATCTGCACCATGTGCATCGGCGTCGGACAGGGCATCGCTTTGTTGCTTGAGAAACCCTGATGAAAGACCTGACACCCCGCCCTTCTGACCTTGACCCGATCGAAATTGCCAGCCGGGATGAGAT
>JAHRVZ010000077.1 GCA_019090405.1 Paracoccaceae bacterium | reverse complement strand
GATACTGGCTTTGATACTGGCGTCGATACCGCCGCTCGATTTTTTACGTTGGTATTTGAACTACAATGCGCAACCCGATTGAGCAACCACCGGTAGCGCAATCATAATAATGTGAGGCAAACACTACAGCCAACGACGTGTTTGTTTCTCGTAGCGTGCAAAATCAGCGCGAAATTCCCGGCGCAAACGGCTTTCTTCGACAACGATGAACCGAGTTTCAAGAACCCAGACAAAGATCGGGATCAATGGCAGCGCAAGCACGGCATCAAACAGCAGTATCAACCCGGACAGGATCAGCACATTCGCCAGATAGATCGGATTCCGCGAGCGTTTAAAAATGCCCGAGCGGATCAGGCTGGCAGGCGTGCCATGCGGATGGATGGTTGTAGAATGTTTGCGAAATTCGACAACGGCCAATGCGGTCAGAATGATACCGCCTCCGATCAACAATCCGGCAAGCAGGTCCGACAATCCGCCTCCAAAGTTCAGCCCCATCGGGAAATATCGCGATTGCAGCCAGGCCAGAATGACAAACCCAATAAGCCAGACCGGCGGTACATCAATGCGTTTCATGTTTTCCATTTGCCTCCATTTTTTCGTTTTGTCACGTCGGGCCAATATCCGCAGCAACTTTGCTCTATATAAAACTCACCAGCAAGAACGCCAGCGTTCTATATTGGACAGCAAGAACGCCAGCGTTCTATATTGGACAGCCTCTCAAAGTTTGGTTAGGTCCAGAATAATCATTCTAATTCTGAAATATTTACTGAGATATTCCCATGACTGATTTCACCGCCACCAAGGCAATGTTCAATCTGCCAGTGGGCATGGTGTATCTTGATGGCAATTCGCTTGGTCCCCTACCCAAGGCTGCTCCGGCGCGCGTTGCAGACATGCTGACCAAAGAATGGGGTGAAATGCTGATTACCAGTTGGAACCTGTCTGGCTGGATGGTGCAACCGATGGTTTTGGGGGACCGGATTGCTGGCTTGATCGGGGCGGAACCCGGACATGTCGCTTTGGGAGATACGCTGTCGATAAAGGTCTATCAGGCGTTGGCCGCCGCATTGGATTTGCGCCCTGACCGGCGGGTCATCCTGTCCGATAGCGGCAACTTTCCCACTGATCTCTATATGGCACAGGGTCTGATACGCACGCTGGATAAGGGGCATGAACTGCGTGTCGTGGCCCCCGAAGACATCAAAGACGCCATTACCGATGATGTCGCCGTCGTGATGCTGACTGAGGCAGATTACCGAACTGGCCGCCTGCACGATATGGCCGACCTGACCACCAAGGCCCATAATGTCGGCGCACTTACAATCTGGGATTTGGCCCATACGGCAGGTGCCATTCCGGTCGATGTCGCTGGCTGTAATGCAGACTTTGCCGTTGGCTGCACATATAAATACCTCAACGGTGGCCCCGGTGCCCCCGCCTTTATCTACGTTTCCCCCCGACACAGCGAAACTATCAACCCGGTCTTGTCAGGCTGGCAGGGGCACGAATCGCCGTTTGCCTTTGATCTGGCCTATGACCCGGCAGTCGGAGTTGAACGTATGCGCGTTGGCACCCCATCGGTTATTCAAATGGCCGCGCTTGAGACCGCATTGGATGTTTGGGATATGGCCGACATGACCGATGTGCGCGCCCGCTCAATCAAACTGACCGACCTGTTCATCACTGAAATCGAGGCCGCCTGCCCGATGCTGACCCTTGCCAGCCCGCGTGACGGAACCAAACGTGGCAGTCAGGTGTCGTTTCAGTTCAAACATGGCTATGCAGCTATGCAGGCCATCATAGCCGAAGGCGTAATCGGCGACTTTCGCGCGCCTGACTTGTTGCGCTTTGGCTTTGCCCCCTTGTACATCGACGAGACTGACGTTCACACAGCAGTTAAAAGAATAACCCGAGTCATGACCGAAAAACTATGGGATCGTCCGGACTACAAGATCCGGAAAACGGTGACATGACCCCTGCCCTGCGCCGCTATGCGCCCAATGACTGCGCGGCATGCTGGCAGGTATTCTATCGCGCCGTTCAGATCGGTGCCGCTAAAGTCTACAATCAGGCCCAGCGCAATGTCTGGTGCGCAACGCTTCCAAGGCCAACAGTAGAACGCAACGCCCGATTGGCGGATGCAACGACATGGGTGGCCAAAGACACTGACCGATTGATCGGATTCATGTCCCTTGAGGCCAATGGCCATCTAGACATGGCATTTGTTGACCCCGACTATATGGGACAAGGGGTGGCCTATGCCTTACATAACCGCCTTATCCAATCCGCAAGAAAATCTGGGCTGACAAAACTGACCACCGAGGCAAGCCTTATGGCCGAACCCTTTTTTGCCCGTCAGGGATGGCAAATGATTACGCCTGATACGGTTAAACGGGGCGGTGTTTCGCTACCCCGATACCTGATGCAAATCGCCCTTTAAGATCAGGCTGTCTTTTGCAGTGGCAGATCGCGCTTGCGTGCGGCCCAGTCATAAACAGCCGCACCAAATGCCTCAAACAACACCCGTGACACCGGATCATTCGCCGCATTCCATTCAGGATGCCACTGCACCGACATCGTAAACCCCGGAGCATCGCGTACATAGATCGCCTCGGGAGTGCCGTCAGGGGCATGACCATCAATGACAATACGCTCACCGGGGGTCTTGATCCCCTGACCGTGCAATGTGTTGGTCAGCACCTCGGTTGCTCCGAAAACATCGTGGAACGGACCACCGTGTTCAACTTTTACTACGTGACGCAGCTCAAACTTTTCTTCCAACGTGCCATCAGGAGGCATCCGATGATTGTCGCGCCCCGGCAATTCGCGAATTTCCGGATAGAGCGAGCCACCCATAGCCACGTTCACATCCTGAAATCCACGGCAGACTCCAAAAAACGGCAACCCAAGCTCGACACAATGGCGCACCAGCGGCAACACGATAGCATCGCGCGCCCGGTCAAATTCACCATAGGCCTGCGTGGCAGTTTCGCCATATTCTTCTGGGTGCACATTGGCCCTTGCTCCGGTCAGCACAAACCCGTCAAAGGTTTCGGCCAATTCCTCAACCGACATATAACGCGGGTCTGTTGGAATCACGACAGGCAGACAGTTGGACACATTCGCCACCGCATCCGAATTCATCGCCCCTCCCGTATGGGTCGGGAATTGATCGTTCATCAAATATGCGTTGCCGATAATTCCAACAAGAGGGCGCGCCATAGTCATACCTGTTTTGTCATTTCCTACGTTAGAATAATGCCCCGCCAATGACTCTGCAATAGCGCACACCTCGCGCCATAGCGCATACGGGTGTGCGAGAAAGAACAAAGCAAACAGACGGCTTCCTACAGTTCTTTTGTTCGAAAATATCCACGGGGGAGCACGAGGGGGCCGTCAGCCCCCTCGTACCCGACCTCTCCTCACGCGCCAGTCCGCGCCTTGTGTTCAAGCCGCCGCAAATGCAATACCGGCTCTGTATACCCCGACGGCTGAACCCGTCCCGCAAACACCAGATCACAGGCCGCTTGAAAGGCAACGCCGTCAAATCCCGGTGCCATGGGTCGATAATTCGGATCAGCCGCATTCTGCCGATCGACAACGGCAGCCATTTTTTGCAGTCCAGCCATGACCTGTGCCTCTTTTACAATGCCGTGATGCAGCCAATTGGCCAGCGCCTGACTGGAAATCCGGCAAGTTGCGCGATCCTCCATCAGTGCAACATCGTGAATGTCCGGCACTTTTGAACAACCCACACCCTGATCAACCCAGCGCACGACATAGCCCAGAATGCCTTGTGCATTGTTTTCGATCTCTTGGGTAATCTCATCCTCACCCAGATTGCGCCCGTTCAGCAGCGGAATGGTCAGCAGATCATCCAAAGACCCGCGTGCGCCACCAGCGGCTAGTTCATCCTTACGCGCCAGCACATCCACCTTGTGATAATGCGTTGCATGCAGCGTTGCTGCGGTTGGTGAAGGCACCCATGCGCAGGTTGCTCCGGCTTGCGGATGGCCGATTTTAACCTCTAGCATATCCGCCATCAGATCCGGCATCGCCCACATACCCTTGCCAATCTGCGCGTGGCCTTTCAGCCCGCAGGCCAGACCAATATCCACATTGCGATCTTCATAGGATGCGATCCAGGGCGTCGACTTCATCTCGCCCTTGGGCAACATCGGCCCGGCTTCCATCGAAGTATGAATCTCGTCACCCGTCCGATCCAAAAACCCGGTATTGATAAAGGCGACACGCCGTTTGGCCGCGCGGATACATTCCTTGAGGTTGGCACTGGTGCGGCGTTCTTCGTCCATAATGCCCAGTTTGACCGTGTCTTGCGGCAGACCAAGAATATCTTCGACCATGCTGAAAATTTCATCCGCAAATGCGACCTCGTCCGGACCGTGCATCTTGGGTTTGACAACATAGACCGACCCGGTGGCCGAATTGCCGCCCTCGCGTTTCAAATCATGCATGGCAATCATCGTTGTGACCAAAGCATCCATCAGCCCTTCGCCAATCTCAAGCCCGTCGCGATCCAGGATGGCCGGATTGCTCATCAGATGCCCGACATTGCGCACCAGCATCAAAGACCGCCCCTTTAGCGTCGCCGCAATTCCCGTTGGCGTCGTATACGCAATATCATCGGCCAATTTGCGCGCAAAGTGACGCCCGCCTTTGGTGACTTCCTCGGCCAGATCACCGCGCATAAGACCCAGCCAGTTGTTATAGGCAACGATCTTGTCTTCCGCATCGACAGTTGCAACGCTGTCCTCGCAATCCATGATCGTGCTCACCGCCGCTTCAAGGCGCATGTCAGAAATGCCTGCTGGATCGGTACTGCCGATATCACTGTTTGCGTCCAACATGACCTGAATATGCAGGCCATTATTGTTCAGCATCACAAAGGACGGTGTTCCGACCTCGCCGCCAAATCCGGTAAACTGCCCCGTATCCGCCAATGCCGGCACCAATGCACCGTCTACAACACCTACGCCCGATACTTCCGCCCAACTGCCTGTAGCCAGTGGCACCGCGCCATCCAGAAACGCCTTGGCCCAGGCAATCACCCGTTCGCCGCGCGCCTCGTCATACCCGCCTGCTGGCGGCAAATCGCCCAGCGCGTCCGAGCCATAAAGCGCGTCATACAGGCTGCCCCAACGGGCATTGGCTGCGTTCAGCGCAAACCTTGCGTTCGTCACCGGAACAACCAACTGCGGGCCGGGGAGTGTTGACATCTCAGGATCAACATTGCGCGTCTCAATGGTAAAGTCAGCGCCTGTCGGCACCAAATAGCCAATCTCATTTAGGAAATCAGTGTATTCAGCGGCATTCGCCAACTTGCCCTTATGCGCAATATGCCAGGCGTCAATCTGCTTTTGCAGGTGTTTCCGATGCTCCAATAACGCTCGGTTTTTTGGACCTAACTCGTGTACCATTCGCGACAATCCGGACCAAAACGTATCAGCGCTGATACCAGTCCCCGGCAACGCCTTTGTTTCGATGAAATCCACCAATTCAGGTGCCACCTGCAATTCGTTCCTGTTCGGTCTTTCATTCATCGAATTGTTCCTTCTGATCATTGTGCGCCTTGGTATACAATCCTGTCATTTAAGGGGAATAAATAACCGAAGCAACACATTCGCGCGAATATTCACCCTCTGGCGACGATGCCCGCAGGGCGGAGGAGCGCGCACGCCAGAAACCTTGCTTGCAGCCCACCGACATAGTTTCTAACGTCAGTAAAACTCAGCACCGCGAGGCTTCAATAAAATGTCCCAAACCATCTTTCTCAAAGATTACACTCCTTTCGGGTATCTCGTGGACTCGGTCCATCTGACATTTGATCTTGCGCCCAACGCCACCCGCGTCACCAGCAAAATTGCCTTTCGACCCAACCCGAATGCCCGTGATCGCAGATTTTTCCTGCATGGCGAAAACCTGGAACTGATCCATGCCAGCATTGATGACAACACCATTGAACCGGAACTCACCTCTGACGGATTAAGTTGCCCGGTCCCAGACGCGCCGTTCACCTTTGAAACCAAAGTTGAAATCGACCCGGCCAACAACACCGCCCTTGAGGGGCTATATATGTCAAACGGCATGTACTGCACCCAATGCGAGGCCGAAGGCTTTCGCAAAATCACCTATTACCCTGATCGCCCCGACGTGATGGCCGTGTTCACCGTTACAATCAACGGACCCCACCCGGTGCTCTTGTCAAACGGCAACCCGCAAGACGTAAGCGAACATCACGCCACCTGGCATGATCCCTGGCCCAAACCCGCCTATTTGTTTGCCCTCGTCGCTGGCGATCTTATTGCCCATTCCGACCAGTTCACCACCATGTCTGATCGCCAGGTTGATCTGAACCTGTGGGTGCGTCCCGGAGATGAGGACAAATGTGCCTTTGGCATGCAGGCACTGAAACATTCGATGACCTGGGACGAACAGACATATGGTCGTGAATATGATCTGGATGTGTTCAACATCGTCGCGGTGGATGATTTCAATATGGGCGCGATGGAAAACAAGGGGCTTAACGTCTTTAATTCATCCGCGGTTCTGGCCTCGCCGGAAACCTCAACCGATACAAATTTTGAACGCATCGAGGCGATTATCGCCCATGAATACTTTCATAACTGGACCGGCAACCGCATCACCTGTCGCGATTGGTTCCAGCTTTGCCTGAAAGAAGGGCTGACCGTGTTTCGCGATGCTCAATTTACCTCAGACATGCGGTCGGAATCGGTCAAACGCATTGGCGATGTGATTGACCTGCGCGCGCGCCAGTTTGCCGAGGATAACGGGCCTTTGTCACATCCTGTTCGCCCCGAAAGCTTTGAAGAGATCAATAATTTCTATACCTCGACAGTTTACGAAAAAGGCGCCGAAGTCATTGGTATGCTCAAACGCCTTGTCGGGGATGCTTGCTATGCCGAGGCACTGGATCTTTATTTCGCCAGACATGACGGGCAAGCCTGCACAATCGAAGACTGGCTAAAGGTATTCGAGGACGTGACCGACCGCGATCTAAGCCAGTTCAAACGCTGGTATTCACAATCCGGCACACCGCGCCTAAGCGTTGAAGAATCCTGGCAAGACGGCACATTTACACTGACCTTCACCCAATCAACCCCGATCGGCACCAACCCAACCCCCACCCAACCGCAAGTCATCCCAATCGACGTTGGATTGCTGGGACCAAACGGCGACGAGGTGCGTGCCACCGAAATGCTGGAAATGACCAAGGCAACGCAATCCTTTTCGTTTGACGGCTTGGCCACCCGACCTGTGCCGTCGATCCTGCGTGGCTTTTCCGCTCCGGTCATTTTGCAAAACGAGGCCGCCAACCCGGCTTTTCTGCTGTCCCATGATACTGACCCGTTTAACCGATGGGAATCCGCGCGCGCGCTTGCCAGTTCAACGCTGGTAGAGATGATTACTGATGGTGCCACGCCTGACGGCGACTATCTTGATGGCAAACTGGCGATATTGCGCGACGACACTCTGGATGCTGCCTATCGGGCATTGATGTTGGGCCAGCCTGACCAATCTGCGCTTGCCAACACATTGTCTGAGACTGGTACCGTGCCCGACCCTTTGGCAATCTGGGGTGCGACCGAGACACTTAAACAGGCATTTGCGCAACACGCACTGGATGTTTTGCCGCGCATCTTTGCACAATCGCAAATCGAAGCCCCCTATGCCCCGGATGCCGAGCAATCTGGCAAACGCTCACTCGCGGGGGCCGCGCTGTCGTTCATCAGCAGGCTGGATGGTGGTTTGCAGGCGGCAGCGCAATATAAGACTGCGGATAATATGACCCTGCAATTGTCGGCATTGTCATGTCTGCTGGCCGCAGGCCGGGGTGAGGCCGAACTGGCAGCGTTTTATGACCAATGGCAGCATGACCGCCTTGTGATCGACAAATGGTTTAGCCTTCAGGTGGTCTATGCCGCGCCGGACAAGACGGCCGCTGTTGCAGACAATTTGACAAAGCACGCTGATTTCAACTGGAAAAACCCTAACAGATTCCGCGCGGTTTTTGGGGCGCTAACGATGAACCACGCAGGGTTTCACGCAGCCGATGGAACCGGATACGCGCTGCTGGCCGATTGGCTGATCCGCCTTGATCCGGTCAATCCGCAAACCACCGCCCGCATGTGCCGTGCGTTCCAGACATGGCGACGTTATGATGCGGGCCGACAGGCATTGATCAAGGCACAATTGAATCGCATTGCGGCCACCCCAAACCTGTCGCGGGATACCAGCGAGATGATAACCCGGATGCTAGAGGCCTAATTTAGTCCGGCAAATATGAACTCTGTGCGCAACCCAAAACGGAATTCGCGTTCAATTTGGTCTAGCTTTCGGAACTGACGCTGTTTGACGCCATTTTGTGGCTAATGCCTGAACCTCGCCCGTCGGATTTGCATCCAACGAGGCCGTGTTCTTTGCCTTGCAAATATCCCAGGACTTGCCGGATATCTCCTTGCCGTTGCCATGTTTGCGCCCGATTGCACCATCATAAACACTTTGATCAAAATATGCCTTAGCAGAGTTTTACACATCAATATG
>JAHRVZ010000076.1 GCA_019090405.1 Paracoccaceae bacterium | reverse complement strand
CTGCAGGCAAGGCACCGGCGCGCAGCAAAACCGCCAGATTGGTGCTTTCCTCTAACGAGAAATTACCAGTGATGATCCCCGATCCTCCGGGGATATGCGACTGAATTGTTGGGGCGCTGACAACTTCGTCATCCAGCACGATGGCAAACGGGCTGCCGATGTTTTCAAGCGTATAATCGCCAAACCGGCGCGCACCCGACGTGTTAAAGCGGAAATTGACCGCAGGACGACCGTTCTGGTCAAACGACGGCTGCGCGTCGACCAGATCTTCGCCCGTGACCACCGGAGCGGCTTCGATGATGAAATAGCTGCCCGGTTCATCCAGAGATGGCACCAGTTTGTTACCAGACCCGGCAACTGCATTGGCGTCGCTTGTGCGGCTGACCACAGGGCTAAAGGTAAGTTGCGCGGTGGTGCCAATGATCTCTTTCAACTCGGACGCGCTGCCGATTCCCGGCACCTGTATCAAAATCCGGTCTTCGCCCTGACGCTGGATTGTTGGTTCACGCGTGCCAACCTCGTCGATCCGGCGACGCACGATTTCCAGCGCCTGACGGACTGTGCGATCGTCCGAGGCGATCTTTTCCGCCTCTGAAAGGGACACAATGATAATGTCACCTTCGCCGCGCACTTCGATATCTGTCGATCCAACCCCGGCAAGCGTCTGGATGGGACGTGCCAGTTCCCTAACGACCTGCAACGCTTTGGGCATGCCTTCGGGTTCACTGATACGAACGCGAATTTCATCTTTTGGTCCGGGTTGCAGCCGGATTGTGCCTATTGTGGCCCGCTCAGTGCGCAACAAATCGCGGATTTCAGGCCACATGCCCTGCATCCGTGCCTCATAGACATCCTGAACCTGAACTTCGGCCAAAAGATGCGCACCACCGCGCAGATCAAGCCCCAGATTGACCAGATTTGATGGCAACCAATCGGGCCATCCGGCAACCTCTGCATCCAGCGCAGGCGTCTGGCCTGACAGCTCCATCGCGGCGACGGCGTCATTATGCACCTCGACACGACTGTAAAACGCATTTGGCAGGGCCAGAAAAAGGCCAAGCGCACAGGTCAGCCAGATAAGCACCCGTTTCCAAGTATCAATTTGCAGCATTACCCTGCCTTTTGAATGGGTTAAACGGGGAAATTACTTCGCCGGTTCAGTACGGTCAGTGACGGTTGCAATGGTCGCTTTGACCACGCGCACCTTGATGCCTTCGGCCAGTTCGACCTCGACTTCATAGTCATCTTTGACCTTGGACACTTTGCCAATCAACCCACCCTGAGTCACGATCCGGTCACCACGTTTGACCGCCTCGACCATGGCTTTGTGTTGTTTAACTTTTTGCTGCTGAGGGCGGATCAGCAGGAAATACATAATCGCAAAAATCAGAATTAGAGGGAGAAACTGGCCTAATGCACCAACGTCCATGGGATATTCCTTTGTGTCAGAGTTACGCGAGAGTGGCCCGCGAAATTTGCCGAAACCTATGCGGTGAAGGGCGGCTTTGCAAGGACGGGTTTACGGATTCTAAGAGAGAATGCTGCCCCTGTCGTATCCAAGCCTATGAGGCACCTACCCCTGCCCGATTCTATCGGGCATAACACCCCAAACCGACTCAGTAACGCAGGACCGATCCCATGCATGACATCCGCACCATCCGTGAAAACCCCGATGCCTTTGACGCCGCCCTTGCGCGGCGGGGTGATGCGCCAATGTCTGCTGCTTTGTTGGCTGTAGACACAGAACGGCGTGGCAAAATCACCGCAGCCGAAACCGCCCAGGCCGAGCAACGCAAAGCCTCAAAAGAGGTTGGGGCAGCCAAAGGTCGCGGTGACGAGGATGAGTTTCAGCGCCTGCGGGCACTGGTCGCAGACAAGAAGGCCGAGATCGCCGCGATGCAGGTCGAGGCAAAGGAACTGGATGCCAAACTAACCGATATGCTGGCGCGCATTGCCAACCTGCCAGCCGACGATGTGCCCGACGGCGCCGACGAGGACGAAAACATCGAAATCAGCACCTGGGGCACCCCCGCCAGCATTGATTTTACCGCCAAAGAGCACTTTGAGATCGCAGGCGTCACTGCCTCGATGGATTTTGAGCTGGGCGCGAAATTGTCCGGCAGCCGCTTTGTCGTGCTGCGCGGGGCTGTTGCGCGTATTCACCGGGCCTTGGCGCAATTCATGATCGACACCCATGTCGACAAAAACGGGCTGACCGAAACCCAAACCCCGGTTCTGGTGCGCGATGAGGCGATGTATGGCACCGACAAACTGCCCAAATTCGGTGAAGACAGCTATCAAACGACCAACGGTTGGTGGCTGATCCCCACATCCGAGGTTCCGCTGACCTATTCGGTCGCTGGTGAGGTGCTCGAAGCGGCCGATCTGCCGATCCGTATGACGGCGCATACCCTGTGCTTTCGCTCTGAGGCCGGAAGTGCCGGGCGCGATACCGCAGGCATGCTGCGCCAGCACCAGTTTGAAAAGGTCGAAATGGTGTCAGTAACCCACCCAGATGAAAGTGATAACGAACAAAAACGCATGCTGGGCTGTGCCGAAAGGATACTCGAGGCTTTGGGCATTCCCTATCGCACGATCATTCTATGCACCGGCGACATAGGCTTTGGCGCACGCCGCACCTATGACATCGAGGCATGGATGCCGGGGCAAGACGCCTATCGCGAAATCAGTTCGGTTTCGACCACGGGGG
>JAHRVZ010000075.1 GCA_019090405.1 Paracoccaceae bacterium | reverse complement strand
GGGTCAAGCATGTGAAAACCGGCGAAATCACTGAAATCGCGGCCAAAGGCGTGTTTGTTGCGATTGGTCATGCGCCCGCCAGTGAACTGGTCAAGGACGTGCTGGAAACCCATATGGGTGGCTATGTAAAGGTCAAACCGGGCACCACCCAAACCTCGACCCCCGGAGTTTTTGCAGCAGGTGATCTGACTGACCACGTTTATCGCCAAGCGGTTACAAGTGCTGGAATGGGCTGTATGGCGGCGCTTGATGCGGAACGGTTTCTGGCAGAGAACGACGACTAGAACGGGCGCCTTTCCCGCCCTTACTTTCCCGGTCCTTACAGGTGCGATCTGACAAAATTTCGCGCCGGACTGATGCCAGCATCTTGATATGGACAGACATGGACAGACATGGACAAACATGGAAACACCAAGGCGGCAGTTGACGGAATTATTCCGACCTCGCACAGTCGTTTGTGAACAGTGACTTATAAGGAGAGCCACCCGTGACTATTTTATGGCGCGGCAACTGGGCTACAAAGATTCGCATCGGCTCGGGGCTGGTGCTGTTTGTCTTTGCGCTGTTACATTTCCTGAATATCGGGCTGGGGCTGTTTTCATCCGATCTGATGGAACAGGCGCAGGAATGGCGCAAATTTGTCACCCGCAGCCTGCTTGGTGGACTTATTCTTTATGCCGCGCTTACCGCTCATGCGGGGCTTGCCCTTTGGAAAGTCGCACAACGTCGCACCCTGCGGCTTCCGGTCTGGGAATTTGTTCAGATCACATTTGGCCTGATGATCCCGCTGATGCTGTTTGCGCATGTTTTTCACACCCGCGTGGCGCATCAGGTTTATGGGGTGAACGATCAGTTCGGCTATATCATTGCGCTTATCTGGGGCTCGAACGACGGAATAATTCAGGCCGTTCTGATGCTGATTGTCTGGGCACATGGCTGCATTGGCATGCATTTCTGGCTGCGATCAACGAAATTCTGGACGCGGTATTTACCCTATCTGATCGGGTTAAGCGTATTTGTCCCCGGCTTTGGCCTGGCCGGATATCTGACCGAAGGGCGTCGCGTGGAGATTGCCTTTGCCGATCCCGAAACCAGGGCCATGTTGCAAGAAACCTATAACTGGCCGGATCAAAATGCCTTTTTGGCCCTGATTGCCGGCACGAATATGGCCGTTAACATTTTCTGGGGCTTATTGGCGCTGGTGGCACTGGCCTATTTGGCGCGCAAATACGTGATGGGGCGCAATTCAGTCCGCATTCACTATGTAGACGGGCCAGACGTAACCTCGCCCAAAGGTCTGACACTGCTGGAAATGTCACGCTCTAACGGTGTGCCGCATACAGCACTTTGTGGCGGGCGCGGCCGTTGCACCACCTGCCGGGTTGTCGTCGAAGAAGGCGCAGAATTGCTGCAACCACCAAGCGCGGCCGAACTGGCCAGTCTGCGCGCCGTGAATGCACCGCCCAATACCCGACTGGCCTGTCAGATCAGACCCACCGAGTCGGCCTCGGTGTTTCGGGTCTTTCGCCCTGATGGGCGTCGCACCCGCAGCCATGCCAGTCAGGGGCAGGAACGGCGTCTGGCAATTCTGTTTCTGGATATGCGTGGGTTTACTGCGCGCACGACGGGGCAGCTCCCTTATGATGTGGTTTTTCTGCTGAACCGGTTTTTTGACGCGATCGTGCCTCCGATCATGACCGCTGGGGGGACTGTGGACAAATACCTCGGGGACGGTCTGCTTGCAGTGTTTGAAACTGCTGATGAAAAAAGTTCGGCATTGGCCGCGTTGAAAGCCGCCGAAAGTATTCGCACGGCGTTGACCAGCTTTAACCGAACCCTGATCGACGAAAAACAAGCAGAGGTTAAGATTGGCATTGGGCTTCATCTGGGCGACGTCGTGTTGGGTGAAATTGGTGCCGCAGGCAACGCGCCGCGGACTTTGATCGGTGATACGGTGAATGCAGCCAGTCGGCTTGAGGCACAGACCAAGGAACTGGGTGTCGAATTGCTGGTGTCTGACGCAGTGTTAAAAAGCGCCGGAATCTCAACTGACGCCCTGAATTTGGTCACTCTGGAGCTGCGTGGAGTATCTGAACCCATCAAAGCCCTGGCTGTTCCACGGCAGGTTCTTCTTGATTCCGCGCTAACCCGGAAATTGCCCTGAACCGCCACGTCTTTGCCCCAATAATAACACCCGAATGACAACAACACTCTAAACTTTGGCAACTGTGTATTCTTTTTTCATCACTTCCGCCAAGTCTAACCAAATTTCAACTTTTTACCTAGACTCTGGCTCTATCCAAAGGCTATGCCGCCCGCGTCTGGGGAGGAATTTCCCCTTGCGCTGCCCCCGTTCAATCGACCCCGTTCAATCGACCCCATTCAATCGACCCCGTAAACCGAAAGTTATCACATGACTATTCCAAGTAATTTGGCTCCGATCCCCGAGCTGTTTGTTTCTTATGATTCTGCCCAAAAATTGAAAATTGAGGCTGGCGAATTAAAAAGCCACGATCTGACGGCGCGTCAGATTTGCGATCTTGAACTCTTGATGAATGGCGGGTTCAACCCGCTCAAGGGTTTTCTGAGCGAAGCCGATTATAATGGCGTCGTACAGGACATGCGTATGGAAGACGGGTCATTGTGGCCAATGCCCATCACGCTGGATGTGTCGGAAAAATTTGCCGCCGAAGTCGAAAATGGCGAAGACATTGCTTTGCGCGATCAGGAAGGCGTTATTCTTGCCACCATGACCGTGACCGACAGTTGGAAGCCTAACAAATCCGTCGAGGCGGAAAAGGTATATGGGGCTGATGACGACGCGCACCCTGCGGTCAACTATCTGCACAATACCGCTGGCGACACCTATCTGGGCGGGCCGGTAACAGGTATCCAGCAACCTGTGCACTATGATTTCCGCGGCAGCCGCGATACGCCTAACGAAATGCGCGCCCATTTCCGCAAACTTGGCTGGCGGCGTGTCGTCGCATTCCAGACTCGCAACCCGCTGCACCGGGCGCATCAGGAACTGACATTCCGCGCGGCCAAAGAGGCACAGGCCAACCTGCTGATCCATCCGGTTGTCGGGCTTACCAAACCTGGCGACGTCGATCATTTCACCCGTGTTCGCTGTTACGAGGCCGTGCTTGACAAATACCCCGCAGCCACAACTTCGATGAGCCTGCTAAACCTTGCGATGCGCATGGCTGGCCCCCGCGAAGCCGTCTGGCATGGATTGATCCGCAAAAACCACGGTTGCACCCATTTCATTGTTGGCCGCGATCACGCCGGTCCCGGTAAAAACTCGGCGGGCGAAGATTTCTATGGTCCCTATGATGCGCAGGATCTGTTCCGCGCAAATCAGGAAGAAATGGGCATCGAAATGGTCGATTTCAAACACATGGTCTATGTGCAGGAACGCGCCCAATACGAACCCAATGACGAAATTGCAGATCGTGACAATGTCACCATTCTGAACATTTCGGGCACAGAATTGCGCCGTCGTCTGGCCGAAGGTCTGGAAATCCCGGAATGGTTCAGCTTTCCCGAAGTTGTCAAAGAGTTGCGCCGCACCAAACCGCCGCGTAACAAACAGGGCTTTACCGTGTTTTTCACCGGGTTTTCCGGGTCCGGCAAATCCACCGTCGCCAACGCTTTGATGGTCAAGCTGATGGAAATGGGCGGTCGCCCAGTGACATTGCTGGATGGTGATGTTGTGCGTAAAAACCTTAGCTCTGAACTTGGGTTCAGCAAAGAGCACCGCGATCTCAACATTCGCCGTATCGGCTATGTCGCCTCGGAGATCACCAAAAACGGTGGTATCGCAATCTGTGCGCCAATTGCCCCCTACGCCAGCACACGGCGCGCGGTACGTGAAGATATCGAAGGTTATGGCGCGTTTCTGGAAATCCACGTCGCCACATCAATCGAAGAATGTGAAAGACGTGACCGTAAGGGTCTGTACAAACTGGCCCGCGCCGGAAAAATCAAGGAATTCACCGGCATCTCTGATCCCTATGACGTGCCCGAAAACCCCGAGCTTAGCCTTGAGACCGAAAATGTTGACGTAGACAACTGCGCCCATCAGGTGCTGTTGAAACTGGAAAGCATGGGCCTGATTTCCG
>JAHRVZ010000074.1 GCA_019090405.1 Paracoccaceae bacterium | reverse complement strand
TGGAAGACGACATTCATCCTATCGACATCGTCGAGCATCTGGCCGAGCATCACGAATGGGACTTTGATCGCATTGGGGATGATCAGATTGCCATGGCGGTCGAAGGTCAGTGGCGAACCTATTCGATAACGCTTGCGTGGTCGGGGTATGACGAAACCCTGCGCATGGTATGTACCTTTGAAATGGAGCCGCCTGAGGAAAAAATCGGCAAGCTGTACGAGCTTCTTAATGCCATGAATGATGAGTGTTGGGCCGGGGCATTCACCTATTGGGCCGATCAAAAGCTGATGGTGTATCGCTATGGTCTGGTTCTGGCTGGGGGGCAGATGGCCAGCCCGGAACAGATAGACACGATGATCCGTGCCGCCGTTTTAAGTGCCGAGCGGTATTACCCGGCCATTCAGCTTTTGGTCTGGGGGGATCGCACGCCAAAGGACGCTATGCAGGTGGCCATTGCAGAGGCTTATGGCCGCGCGTAAACCTGTTTGGATGAACAGGGGCAAAACCACATGGATATGAGCGATGTAGCACGCCGGGGGCTGGTTCTTTTGGGCTGCGGCAAGATGGGTTCTGCAATGCTGGCCGGGTGGCTGGATGGCGGGTTACCGAGTCGGTCGGTCTGGGTGATTGATCCGATGCCGTCAGACTGGGTCCGGGCGCAGGGCGTGAATGTGAATACGCCTTTGCCGACGGCCCCTGCAATTGTACTGATAGCGGTCAAGCCGCAAATGATGGGCGAGGCGTTGCCGGTTCTGGTGGCGCTGGGCGGTGGAGATACGTTGTTTGTATCGGTGGCCGCGGGCACGCCGATTGCGGCATTTGAACAGGTATTTGGGTCGGGCACGCCGATTGTGCGTGCAATGCCGAATACACCTGCAGCCATTGGGCGTGGGATTACTGCGTTGATTGGCAACTCGGCAGCGACCGTATCTGACGTGGCATTGGCACAGGAGTTATTGGCCGCCGTGGGTCAAACCGTGTTGCTAGACCGCGAAGAGCAGATGGATGCGGTGACCGGGGTAAGCGGGTCAGGTCCAGCCTATGTGTTTCATCTGATCGAAACACTGGCGGCAGCTGGCGAGGCACAGGGGTTGCCTGCCGATCTGTCGATGCAATTGGCGACTGCAACTGTGGCGGGGGCAGGGGCGTTGGCAGAGGTCGCCGAAGAAGACCCGGCGCAATTAAGGGTGAATGTGACCAGCCCCAATGGCACGACGCAAGCAGCTTTAGAGGTTCTGATGGATGGCGACGCCGGATTTCCTGATCTGTTGAAAAGGGCCGTGGCCGCCGCCACCGAGCGAAGCCGGGAATTGTCGCGTGGATGAGATTTCGTTCGATGATTTTCTAAAGGTCGACATTCGCGTCGGTACTGTTTTGCGGGCTGAACCCTATCCTGAGGCGCGCAAACCGGCGATCAAGCTGTGGATCGACTTTGGCGCAGAGATCGGCGAAAAGAAGTCGTCTGCACAGATTACTGCGCATTATCAACCGGATGAACTGATCGGCAAGCACGTGATGGCGGTGGTGAATTTCCCTCCGCGTCAGATTGGGCGGTTCATGTCCGAAGTTTTGGTGCTGGGCCTGCCGGATGAGACAGGTGAGATCGTGTTGATCGGGCCGGGGCAGGACGTGCCGATCGGTGGTCGATTGATGTGAAGGGCGATGTTGGATTGTGCTGATTAAGTTGCCCGATCCCCAACCGCTTCGCGCCAGTGACGGCGGCAAAGCGACACATAAGTCTCATTTCCACCAATCTGCACCTGATCGCCTTCGATGATCGCATTCCCTTGATCGTCTTGGCGAATGACCATGGTTGCTTTGCGTCCGCAGCGGCAAATCGTACGGACTTCGCGCATTTCATCGGCCAAAGCCAGCAGGCTGGCCGAGCCGGGAAACAGCTCTCCGCGGAAATCGACCCTTAGGCCATAACACAGCACCGGAATGTTCAGATCATCGACGACACGGGCCAGTTGCCAAACCTGATCGGGGGTCAGGAATTGTGCTTCGTCGACAAAAATGCAGGCCAGATCCCCTTGCCTAAGCCGGGTCGAAACCATCGAATGTAAATCAACTGTGTCGTTGAATGTATCCGCCTCGGACCCGATTCCAATTCTTGACGCGATTCGCCCGGTGCCCGCGCGACCGTCAATCTGCGCAGTCAGCAGATAGGTATTCATGCCGTGCTCGCGGTAATTATGGGACGCTTGCAGCAATACCGTCGACTTGCCCGCATTCATGGTCGAGTAGTTAAAAAAGAGTTTGGCCATGGATTCCCTTTGTGCGTTGGATGTTCATTGGGCAAGATGGGAATGTAATTATTAAGCCTATTTGTCAAACAGGTCTCGGAATTGAATTCGGGGGTGAAACAGACCTTAGTCCTGGAAATCTATAGCCATTTGTAAGTATTTGGAATAATTTGGAAATAGTCTGAATGACCAGTAGATATGGCTAACGGGCCGTCGATCACTGCAGTATCAATCCGGGACAATTGCCCTGGGGATGGATAGTCAACGAAACAGCAACGACGGCCCTATCGCAATCACATAAGTGACCGAAAACAAGAGGTGAGATAAAAGACACCTCTGAAAAATCATACTCTTTAACAGGTATAAAAATCACCCGGTACTCACACTGTCCCCTAAACTGTAGGGATAGCAAAGGTATTGCATTTGGATTAAAAGACAGTAATGGGAAAAAGAACGAGCAATTCCCCGCATGACATTGGGTTGCTCACGAGGACAGCGGATATTTTTGATGGCCGATATTAGTAGTTATTTGAAAAAGCACACTGAATCTCTGGTTAAGGATGTTGGCATTGAAGAAGCCTGCAGAGTTACAGGCAAATCCAAGGCGACGCTTGGCCGGTATTATTCGGACAATGAAGAACACGCGAACCGGTTCATGCCGGTGGATGCGGTGGCCCAACTAGAAGCTGTAGCATCCTATCCGCATGTCACCAGCGCCTTGGCTGAGTTAAAAAACATCACGCTATCGCATGACACCCGACAGGTGAATTCGGTAAATACCGGCGGGGTCAATTCCGATGTGATTGCGCTTAGCCAGCGGTTTGCAATGTTGATGGCCGAATATCAGCAGTCGATGGAAGATGGAATCATCACCGAAAATGAAGCCAAGCGGCTATTGCAGGAAACATTGTTGCTGCAACAGGTTCTGATCGACATGAAGCTGCATTTGCAGGAATAGTCGCCTCAGAGGTGGTGTTGCAGCAGGACCGACCCCACCGAATATCCGGCTCCGAATGAACAGATCAGGCCATAGTCGCCATTCCCCAGATCATCCGAGTTCTGCGAAAACGCAATGATCGAGCCTGCCGAGGATGTATTGGCGTAGTCCTGCAGAATATTTGGCTGCTCGCCCGCTTTGGGCGCACGACCAAGCGCCTTTTTCCCGATAAAATCGTTCATCGCCTTATTGGCCTGATGCAACCACAGTCGTTTCATGTCGTCACTGGCAACGCCTTCTTCGGCCATATGACTGGCAATATGTTTGGCAACCATTGGCAGCACTTCTTTGAATACGCGGCGACCGTTCTGCATGAACTGCATGTCCCGCCGGTCCTTGACCCCATCCGGGCGCGAGCGGCGCAGAAAGCCGTTGTTATTGCGGATGTTGTTGGAAAATTCGGTGGCGCAGCGCGTTGATATGATTTCGAAATGGGTGCCTGTGGCATCTTCCTGACGCTCAATCAGGGTGGCTGTTGCGACGTCGCCAAAGATAAAGTGGCAATCGCGATCCCGCCATTCCAGATGCGCTGAACAGATTTCGGGGTTAACCACCAATGCTGACCGGATTGAACCGGACCGAACCATGTCAGCCGCGGCCTGAATGCCAAATGTGGCTGACGAACAGGCAACGTTCATATCAAATGCAAAGCCTTTGACGCCCAGAAGATCCTGAATTTCGATGGCGACGGCGGGATAGGCCCGCTCCATGTTGGACGCCGCACAAATCACTGCGTCCACGTCATCGGCCGTTCTACCTGCCTTTGCCAGTGCCTTGTTGGCGGCATCCGCACCCATTTCAGCCATCAAAGATGGTTCGTCATCAAGGCGTTGGCGCAACAGGGGGTGCATGACATCGGGGTCCAGAATGCCGGATTTGTCGATGACATAGCGTTTTTCAATGCCAGAAGATTTGTAAATAAACTCTTCTGACGAATGGCTCAGCGCCGCAACCTCACCCGCCGCGATTGCATCGGCGTGTTCAATGTTGAACTTGTCAGCATAGGCGTTAAAGGCGGTGACCAGTTCGGCGTTGGTAATGGTCAGGTCTGGCGTAAAAACCCCAGTGCCAGTGATGGCTGGTGTATAAGTCAACTGAGTGTCCCCGAATAGTATTTGTTGACGGTATAGATGAGGGCAGGCGGGAGCAAGGTCAACGCGGGTTGGGGAAACCCTAGGCTATTTCAAAGACACGCTTACGCCCAGCCTACGGCTAAGGTCATACTGTTACCCCTGCAGCGACTTAACGCCAACGTCGCCTTCGGCCTGCGCTTTGATTGCAAGTGCCGCCGCGTGCGAGCCTGCAGCGGTGGTGAAATACGGGATTTTGTCGTATAATGCGACCGATCGGATACCTTTGGAATCCTCAACCGCCTGCGCGCTTTCGGTGGTGTTCATCAGCAGTTGCACGCCGCCATCTTTCATCATGTCGACAATGTCTGGCCGGCCTTCGTAAACTTTGTTTACCACGTCACAGGGTACGCCCTGATCGACAATCCAGCGCTGCGTGCCGCGCGTGGCCACCAGCGCAAAGCCCAGCGATGCCAGGACTTGCACCGCTTCAAGCATCAAATGGCCCTTGTCTGCATCTTTGATTGAGATAAAGGCACAGCCGCCCGTTGGCAGCACCATTCCGGCCCCCATCTGCGCCTTGAGAAACGCGCGGGGAAAGTCGTGATCCCACCCCATGACTTCTCCGGTCGAGCGCATTTCCGGCCCAAGCAGCGTGTCCATTCCGGGGAACCGCGCGAACGGAAGCACGGCCTCTTTGACCGAGAACCAAGGCATGTTTGGATCGGCCAGCGTCATCGGATCGGCCATCGGCATCGTTTTGTCGTAATCTGCGTCCACATAAGGCGCGCGCGCCGGGAAGTTGCTCAATGGTTCGCCAGCCATGACCCTTGCGGCGATGGACGCGATGGCGGAATCGGTGGCCTTGGCGACAAACGGCACGGTCCGTGACGCCCGAGGATTAACCTCGATCAGGAAAATTTCGCCATCTTTGATTGCGAACTGGATATTCATCAGGCCAACAACATTCAGCCCCATTGCAAGGGCATGGGTCTGAACCCTAATCTGGGCAATGATGTCATCAGACAGCGAATAGGGCGGCAATGAGCAGGCCGAGTCGCCCGAATGAACGCCGGCCTCTTCGATATGCTGCATAATGCCCGCGACATGCACGTCCTTGCCGTCACAAATTGCATCGACATCCAGTTCCACGGCACCTGACAGATAGCTGTCAAGCAGCACCGGACTGTCGCCAGAAACCACGACGGCCTCGGCAATATAGCGTTCCAGTTGCGCCATATTGCGCACAATTTCCATGGCACGACCACCAAGCACATAAGACGGGCGGATGACCAGTGGAAAGCCGATTTCAACGGCAATTTCAAGCGCTTGCGCGTCAGTCGAGGCAATTCCGTTATGCGGCTGCTTCAGCCCCAGTTCCTGCACCAGTTGCTGGAACCGTTCACGGTCTTCGGCCAGATCAATGGCGTCTGGTGTGGTGCCAAGGATCGGAATGCCTTCGGCCTCAAGCGCGTTGGCCAGTTTCAGCGGAGTCTGGCCGCCAAACTGTACAATGACGCCATGCAAGGTGCCATTTTCCTGCTCGACCCGCAGAATTTCCATGACATGTTCAAAGGTCAAAGGTTCGAAATACAACCGGTCCGAGGTGTCATAATCAGTGCTGACCGTTTCCGGGTTGCAGTTGATCATGATGGTTTCATAACCCGCATCGGTCAGCGCATAACAGGCGTGACAGCAGCAGTAATCAAATTCGATCCCCTGACCGATCCGGTTTGGCCCACCGCCCAGAATGACAATTTTTTTCCGATCCGACGGCCGCGCTTCGCATTCGACTTCGCCCATCATCGGGGCTTCGTAAGTGGAATACATATATGGCGTCTGCGCCTCAAATTCGGCGGCGCAGGTGTCGATCCGTTTGAACGCTGCAACCACGCCTTGGTTCTGGCGGGTCCGGCGCACATTTGCCTCGGTTTGTCCGGTCAGCTTGGCAAGGCGGGCATCACTAAAGCCCATCATCTTAAGCGCGCGCAGCCCATTAGCGTCTGATGGCAACCCACTTGCTTCGATCTCTTGCTCGGTCTCGATGATTTCGCGGATACGGGCAAGGAACCAGGGGTCGAAACTGGTGATCGCCTGAATTTCATGATCTTTCAGACCTTCGCGCATCGCCTGCGCAATGACGCGTATCCGGTCCGGGGTTTGCAACGACAGCGCCTTGGTAATCGCGGCTTTACCGTTAACCGGGTCATTGGCACCGGAAATTTCGATTTCGTCAAAGCCGGTCAGGCCGGTTTCCATGCTCGCAAGCGCCTTTTGCAGCGATTCGTGGATGGTCCGGCCAATCGCCATGGCTTCGCCTACCGATTTCATCGCGGTGGACAGCAACGGTTCCGAGCCGGGGAATTTTTCAAAGGCAAAGCGCGGGATTTTGGTGACGACATAGTCGATGGTCGGCTCGAAACTGGCGGGTGTCACCTTGGTGATGTCATTGTCCAACTCGTCCAGCGTATAGCCGACTGCCAGTTTCGCCGCGATTTTGGCGATCGGGAACCCTGTGGCCTTGGAGGCCAATGCAGATGATCGTGACACGCGGGGGTTCATTTCGATGACCACCATGCGCCCGTCGTCAGGATTGATCGCCCATTGCACGTTTGATCCACCGGTTTCGACGCCAATTTCGCGCAGAACAGCGATGCTGCCGTTGCGCATGATCTGGTATTCTTTGTCGGTCAGCGTCAGGGCAGGGGCGACGGTGATGCTGTCGCCGGTATGCACACCCATCGGGTCGATGTTTTCGATGGCGCAGACGATGATCGCATTGTCAGCCGTATCGCGCACGACCTCCATTTCGAATTCTTTCCAACCCAGCAGGCTTTCGTCGACCAGGATCTGGTTGACCGGGCTGGCGTCCATCCCCGAGCGGCAGAAATGTTCATAATCTTCACGGTTATAGGCGACGCCCCCGCCAGTGCCGCCAAGGGTAAAGGCGGGGCGGATGATTGCGGGTAACCCTATGTCATCCAGCGATTCCAAAGCGATGCGTACGCCTTCGGCTAAATCAGCCTTGCCATCGTCAAATTTCGGAGCCGTGACAATCGTGGCTTTGGGGTTTTCAAGGCCAAGACGATCCATTGCTTCGCGGAACAGTTTGCGATCCTCAGCCATCTCGATGGCATCGCGGGTGGCGCCAATCATTTCGACGCCGAATTTTTCCAGCACACCCATTTCTTCAAGTTCAAGCGATGTGTTAAGGCCAGTCTGCCCACCCATGGTTGGCAAAAGGGCGTCGGGGCGTTCTTTTTCGATGATCTTGGCAACGACGTCAGCGGTGATCGGTTCGATATAGGTCGCGTCAGCCAGACCCGGATCGGTCATGATAGTGGCCGGGTTCGAATTGACCAGAATGACCCGGTAGCCTTCTTCGCGCAGGGCTTTGCAGGCCTGAGCACCAGAATAATCAAATTCGCAGGCTTGTCCGATGACAATTGGGCCCGCGCCGATTATCATGATCGACTGGATGTCGGTTCTTTTTGGCATCGCGCGGCCCCTTGATGATTCTACGAGATGGACACCCCCAATGCGTCCAAATTGTCCTGCGTTATAGGCACGGGCTGGAAAGGTGCAAGGGCTATCGCCGCCTTTGCAATCTGCTTAGCCAAAAAATCACGTCCACAAGGCCGAAAACCCTCTGATTTCGCGGCCCTTATTCCAAGCGGTGGGATTACCGGGCAGTATAGAGATAGTCCCGCGTAATTGGCACGGCATCGCGTTTATGAGCCAGTTGGAAATGAAACACCGCCTGTTGCTGGATTTCAAAGGCATGGATGCAGGCCGTCAGGTAATAACGCCACATGCGGATGAATCTGTCGTCATAGGTTTTTCGCACGATTTCCAGATTATCCTCAAACCGGCGGCGCCAATGACGAATGGTCATGGCATAATGCAGCCGCCAGACTTCAACATCCGTATTCCAGAGACCCGAGTTTTCAATCGAAACTGAAAGCTCTGAAAGCGAAGGAACATAGCCCCCGGGAAAGATGTACTTATTGATCCATTTGGATTGATTGTGCGGCGGACAATTGCGCCCGATTGTGTGGATCAGGGCAATGCCGTCACTGTCCAGCAAATCGGACAGTTTGGCAAAATACTCATCATAATGCGGCAATCCCACATGTTCGAGCATTCCAACCGAAACTATCCGGTCAAATTGCCCTTCTAGCGACCGATAATCGAGCAGGCGAAAATCAGTTTGGTCTTGCAATCCAGCCTTAATCGAGCGTGCCCGGGCAGTGCCAAGCTGGTTTTCCGATAGCGTCACGCCAGTGACCTGCGCGCCGAAATCCTGCGCCAAAGTTAGCGCCATACCCCCCCAGCCACAGCCAATATCCAGCACGCGCATTCCCGGCTCGATGCGTAGTTTCCTGGCGATATGTTGTTTCTTGGCGGTCTGGGCGTCCTCAAGCGACATCGCGGGGTCGGTGAAATAACCACAACTATATTGCATATCGCCGTCCAAAAAGAGCGCATATAGATCGTCGGAAATATCATAGTGATGCGCCACATTGGCCCGCGCACTGGCCGCAGTATTGCGTTGCAGCCAGCTTCGCAGTCGAAACCGTGTGGCGTTATAGGCCATTACCCAAGGTGGAAATGCACCCTCACGCCGGTTTTCAGCGATAATTTGCATCAATGTGTCCAGATCATCATCTTTGACGATCAGATCACCATCCATATAGGCCTCGCCAAAGGCCGGATCGGGTTGCAGGCATAATGCACGCAGCGCGGCGGGGTCGGTGATGGACAGCGTTGCAGTTTTGCCGTTGGGCGCACCATAGCTGCGCGTTTCGCCATCGGGATAGGCAATTTCAAGGCTGCCGGACACAATCAGGCGCGAGAGCATTTTGTCAAATACAGATTTCCACATGCGGTACTCGTTTGTTTGGGCCTTGGGAAAGCGTATATCAAACTCGCCAAAATCCAAAACAATCATCAAAGCAGGGCAGAATAGCCAGTGTGCCCTTGACTTCCCGCGCCCTTCGCGGTGTATCAGCGCGATCTATTTAATCCCGAAGGGACCATACCAATGCACGCCTATCGCAGCCACACTTGCGCCGCCCTGA
>JAHRVZ010000073.1 GCA_019090405.1 Paracoccaceae bacterium | reverse complement strand
GAATGGTGCAGCCAATTTGACATATAGCCAAGTTTCACGAATTTTCTGAAATCATCCATCGTCGCATACCGCCGCCCACCTTCGGCGTCCCGCACAAACGGCGGGCCATACACCGGCGCACAGACCAGTGTATTTCCACCAATTTCGACATTCTTTTCGGGATTGCGGGCGTGTTGGGTGAATTTGGATGGCGCCGTTTCACACAATTTGCGCGCCAGACCACGCGGAATGCGCACCCGCTCGCCGTTGATATCGGCACCAGCCTTGCGCCACAGGTCAAGTGCTGCGGGGTTGTTAACGAAATTCACTCCGATTTCAGCCAGAACCGTTTCGGCATTTGCCTCGATCACATCCAAAGCGTCGGCACTTAGAACCTCGTAATTGGGCACATTGCGTTCAATGAACTTTGCCGTTTCGATATGCACAGCCGTGCGTTGTGCGCGACGCGCAGCCCCGCCTCCGCCGCGTGCACGGCGATTTGTTGGTGCTTCTGTCATGATCCGGCCCTTCGCACTGATCGAAACCTTTGTTTCTCTTCCTAACCCATCGCGCTGTTGCCTCGGTGAGTATTAGCGGCGCTACGCAGGAAAAAACGACATCTGCACTGTAACATAATGCATCTCTCTTGCGAATTCGGCTGCTCTGGCCTAGGACCAAATACATGAGCACACCCATACATGACCGCCTTCTTATCATTGATTTTGGCAGCCAGGTTACGCAGCTTATTGCGCGTCGCCTGCGTGAACTGAATGTCTATTGTGAAATTCACCCCTATCAGAACGTGTCTGCCGCGTTTTTGGCAGACTTCGCCCCAAAGGCGGTGATTCTGTCCGGTGGCCCGGCCTCGGTCCTGACTGATGCAAGCCCGCGACCACCCGTCGAAGTGTTCGATCTGGGCGTGCCGGTTCTTGGCATTTGTTATGGCCAGCAGGTCATGATGCACATGCTGGGCGGCACCGTCGAAAGCGGCCACGGCACTGCCGAATTTGGCCGCGCCTATGTGACGCCTTCGAAAACAAAAATTAACCTGCTGGATGGTTGGTTTGACAGCGACAGCGAACAGGTCTGGATGAGCCACGGAGACCACGTTTCCGCCATTGCCCCCGGATTTGAAGTCTTTGGAACATCACCCAACGCACCATTTGCAATCACCGCCGATGTTTCGCGAAACTTTTTCGCGGTTCAGTTTCATCCCGAAGTGCATCACACTCCCAACGGCGCGCGGTTGTATGAAAACTTCGTCAAACTGGCCGGATTCACCGGCGATTGGACGATGAGCGCCTATCGAGAAGAGGCGATTCGCAAAATTCGGGAACAGGTTGGCGATGAAAAAGTCATCTGCGGGCTGTCGGGCGGTGTAGATTCGTCAGTGGCCGCGGTGCTTATTCACGAAGCAATAGGCGATCAACTGACCTGTGTGTTTGTCGACAACGGGTTGCTACGCCAAAACGAGGCCGAAGAAGTCGTGACCATGTTCCGCGACCATTATAATATGCCGCTTATTCACGCGGATGAGCAGGAATTGTTTCTGGGCGAACTGGACGGGCAAAGTGATCCGGAAACCAAACGCAAAATCATTGGTCGTTTGTTCATTGATGTGTTCCAGAAACATGCGGCCGAAGTTGGCGGCGCAAAGTTTCTGGCCCAAGGCACGCTATATCCCGACGTTATTGAATCAGTTAGTTTCAGCGGCGGCCCATCCGTCACCATCAAATCACACCATAATGTCGGCGGTCTGCCCGAAAAAATGGGCCTGAAACTGGTCGAACCCCTGCGTGAGTTGTTCAAAGATGAGGTCCGCTCCCTTGGTCTTGAACTTGGTCTGCCCAGCAGTTTTATCGGGCGTCACCCGTTTCCCGGCCCCGGTCTTGCCATTCGCTGCCCCGGTGAAATCACCCGCGAAAAATTGGGTACTCTGCGCAAAGCTGACGCCGTTTACATCGACCAGATCCGCAAACATGGTCTTTATGATGAAATCTGGCAGGCCTTTGTCGCCATTCTGCCTGTGCGCACGGTCGGCGTTATGGGCGACGGGCGCACCTATGATTTCGCCTGTGCCTTGCGCGCGGTCACGTCAGTGGATGGAATGACCGCCGATTATTATCCGTTCAGCCATGAATTTCTGGGCGAAACCGCGACCCGTATCATCAACGAAGTACAAGGGATCAATCGGGTCACATATGACATCACCAGTAAACCTCCGGGTACGATTGAATGGGAATAACGGGCTGATATGGCTGGGAATATTGTTCTAAATGGCACGATTAGCTGCACGCAGGGTGATCTTGAAATGGTTGTAGAGCGTGTCAAAGACCACATCCGCCTGACCCGGCTGGAAGTGGGATGTATCAAATTTGATATCATCCAGTCACAAGATGATCCTTGTGTGTTCAATATCTCGGAACGCTTTGTCGATCAGGCGGCCTTTGATGCCCATACTGCCAGAACCCGCGCGTCGCTTTGGTGGGAAAAAACCAAACACATCCCGCGAGACATACAAAAGACCACTGAATGAGCAGCGAACAACCTCAGATCACGCGCGCGGCCCTGTGGATGATCGGATCAATTGCATCGTTTTCAGCCATGGCCGTGGCCGGGCGCGAGGTCGCATTTGCCCATGATACCTTTGAAATCATGATGTACCGCAGCCTGTTTGGGCTGATAATCATGGTCACAGTCCTGACGATCAGTCGCAGTTGGGGGCAGATAACGCTGCGGTCTCCGGGGCTTCAGCTGGTGCGTAATCTGGCGCATTTTACGGCGCAGAATATGTGGTTTTTTGCGATCAGCGTGATCCCCCTTGCGCAGGTTTTTGCGCTGGAATTTACCATGCCTATATGGGTCGTGCTGTTGGCTCCCTTATTGCTGGGTGAACGGCTGACCAGTATCCGTGCGCTGTCTGCGGTTATCGGATTTATTGGCATTCTGATCGTTGCGCGCCCGTCACCTGATACCATCAAT
>JAHRVZ010000072.1 GCA_019090405.1 Paracoccaceae bacterium | reverse complement strand
GCGATGAAACCGGATGTGAAATTCTGGGCAAAGCCGAATTTATGAACCCCGGTCAGTCGGTCAAGGATCGCGCGGCATTGTTCATCATCCGGGATGCCATCGAGCGCGGCGTATTGCGGCCGGGTGGTACGATTGTCGAAGGTACGGCAGGCAATACCGGCATTGGTTTGGCGCTGATCGGTGCGTCAATGGGTTTCAAGACCGTCATTGTCATTCCTGAAACCCAAAGTCAGGAGAAAAAAGACATGCTGCGGCTTGCTGGTGCGGAACTTGTACAGGTTCCGGCGGCTCCCTATCGCAATCCAAACAATTTCGTGCATTATTCCGAGCGTCTTGCGGTTGAGTTGAACAAAACCGAACCCAATGGCGCGTTCTGGGCCAACCAGTTTGACAATGTCGCAAACCGGCGCGCACATGCGCAAACCACTGGCCCCGAGATTTGGGAACAGACCGACGGCAAGGTCGCGGGCTTTGTCAGTGCTGTTGGTTCGGGGGGGACATTGGCGGGGTGCTCGGATTATCTGCAACCAAAAGGTGTCAAAATTGCCCTGGCTGACCCGATGGGGGCGGCGCTGTATTCATTCTATACCACCGGAGAGCTAAAGACCGAAGGCAGCAGCATTGCAGAAGGCATCGGTCAGGTTCGCATCACCGAAAACCTTAAGGGGTTCACGCCGGATTTCTCATATCAGATCACCGACCAAGAGGCAGTGCCCTATGTGTTTGATCTGCTCCATGACGAAGGTCTTGTGTTGGGTGGCTCAACCGGCATCAATATTGCCGGGGCGGTACGTCTGGCCCGAGAATTGGGGCCGGGCCACACAATTGTGACTTTGTTGTGCGATTATGGCACCCGATACCAATCAAAGCTGTTCAACCCCGCGTTCCTTAAGGAAAAGGATCTGCCAGTGCCTGATTGGCTGGGGTCCGGCCCGATGAGCATTCCTGGCGTGTTCGAGGATGTTTGATAGCAATGCGTAAATTCTGGACATCGCTGTTGATTGTGACGTGTCTGGCGATGGCGGGGATGTCCAGTGCCCAGATTACTGTTGAAGATCGACTAAATCACCAGAATTGGCTTGAGACCGCCGATCGTGCGGAACAGGCAATTGATACGGGGCGCGCATCAGATGCTGCTCTTGAAAGTTTGCGCTCTGAGATTGTGGCTTTTCGCGATAGATTCGCGCTTACCAGTAAGAAAAACGCGACCCGAATATTGACTTTACAGTCGCAACTAAACGCTTTGGGGCCGGTTCCGGAAAGCGGTATTGAATCCACGGATATTGCGGTCTTGCGTGAAGGCATAACTATTAGAATGAACGAATCCAGGGTGCCCGTGGTGGTCGCCCAAGAGGCGCAAAGCCGCGCGATCGGGCTGATCGGTGAAATTGACACGATCATTCGCAAGCGCAATACCAAACGCCTTTTGGTGCGTGGCCCTTCGCCGTTGAACCCGGAATACTGGCCAGTTGCGGCACGCGATTTACGTGGGACAGGCCATTCGATTGTCAATGAAACTGCCCTTATCGCCAAAAGCCGGATCGGGCGCAAAGAGCTTCGTGACGATATCGCCAATGTTGCACTGCTGGCAGTTCTGGGGCTGCTGCTTTTGTTCAGGGGGCGGCACTGGGCCGAGTTGCTTGGTGAATTCATGCGCCGCTTTGGCGGGCGCGATACAGGTGTGTGGAGCTTTCTGGTCTCGATCCTCAGGGTTGCATTGCCCTATTTGGGATTGGTGGCCCTGACACAGGCGGTTGTTGCGACAGGGTTGGCTGGATTGCGTGGAACTTTGCTGCTTCAGGCTGTTCCTCTTTGGTGCGCAATCATGATGGGTTTTGTCTGGCTTAGCGATCAGCTTTATAACCAGCGTGACGAAGACGCGTTATTGCCTGTTTCGACAGAATACCGATCTGTTGCGCGCCTTTATGTGCGCCTGCTTGCTGTCATGTTGATTGCGCATGATGCAATCAGACTATTCGCCGAGATCGAAAATGTCTCTGCCGGGTCCAAGGCTGTTGTTGAATTTCCGGTCATTTTGCTGACCAGTCTGATCTTGCTGGGGCTTCGAAGCATCGCCAGCAAAGAGCGCGCTGCTGATACCGACAAGATGAGCGCCGCTGCCAAGCAGGCCGGACTGGCGATGATTTCGCCGATCATCAGCCGTGTGAGTACAATCATCGGTATTCTTGCCCCGCTCCTTGCCATCATCGGGTACGGTGCTGCTGCCGAAGCGCTGATATACCCGGCCGTTATGTCGCTTGCTTTGTTCTCATTTGTGTTGATCCTGACCCGGTTCGCTCGTGATTTGTATGGCTGGTTGGTTGGCACACGATCTGCTCAGGATTCGCTGGTTCCCGCACTCGCCGGATTTGCAATTGGTCTGATGTCGCTGCCGTTTCTGGCGCTGATCTGGGGCGCGCGGGTAACTGATCTGGCCGAGATATGGTCCCAGTTCATGAACGGATTTGCTATTGGGGACTCGCGTATTTCTCCAACTGATTTTCTGACATTTGTTGTCATATTCATCGTCGGTTACACCGTAACCCGGATGTTTCAGAAAACGTTGAAAAACAACCTATTACCCAAAACATCGCTGGATACCGGAGGGCAGGTCGCAGTCACCTCGGGGGTCGGTTACGTCGGGATTTTTCTGGCAGCCCTGATTGCTGTTAGCAGCGCCGGGCTTGATTTGTCATCGCTGGCCATCGTCGCGGGGGCTTTGTCAGTCGGGATTGGTTTTGGTTTGCAAACCATTGTGTCCAACTTTGTCAGCGGTGTGATCCTGCTGATCGAGAGGCCCATTTCCGAAGGCGACTGGATCGAAGTCAGTGGGCAAATGGGCTATGTACGCGATATTTCTGTGCGCTCGACCCGTATCGAAACATTTGATCGGTTCGATGTCATTATACCCAACGCTGATCTCGTCAGCGGGACTGTCACCAACTACACCCGCGGCAACACCGTCGGCCGGGTGATCGTGCCCGTAGGGGTTGCCTATGGGACCGACACCCGCTGGATCGAGAGTATCTTGCTGGAAATTGCCAACGCCCATCCGATGGTTCTGTCCAATCCGTCGCCAAGTGTGGCGTTTCAGGGGTTTGGCGCGTCCTCACTGGACTTTGAAATCCGGGCGATCCTGCGCGATGTGAACTGGATGCTGTCGGTCAAGTCAGACATGAACCACGAAATTGCCAAACGCTTTGCTGCCGAAGGTATCGAGATTCCGTTCGAGCAGCGCGACCTCTGGCTCCGCAATCCCGAAACGCTGGCGGGCAAGCCGGATCAAGACAGCTGACCAAATTCGTATCGGAATGATCGAAATGAAGGGCAGGGGGAAGCATAGCGTCTATCTACATCTGGAAACCTGAACAAACCTGTTATTTCCACCTTGCAAAGCGCTGCGTGATCCGGCACATACGCCCAGCACGGAGAGGTGGCCGAGTGGTCGAAGGCGCACGCCTGGAAAGTGTGT
>JAHRVZ010000071.1 GCA_019090405.1 Paracoccaceae bacterium | reverse complement strand
GCCGTCACAGATGCCACATTTGACGCAGAAGTCAAAAATTCCGACGTTCCCGTCGTCGTAGATTTCTGGGCCGAATGGTGTGGTCCCTGTAAACAAATCGGCCCAGCGCTAGAAGAGCTGGCCGTTGAATACGGAGGCAAGATTAAAGTTGTCAAAGTCGACGTAGACAGCAATCCAAACTCTGCTGCCGCAATGGGCGTGCGTGGTATTCCTGCGCTGTTCATATTCAAAGACGGCGAAGTTGTATCCAACCGTGCTGGCGCTGCGCCCAAAGCGGCGCTTCAAAGTTGGATTAACGACGCAATCTAAGCCTTTGGCGTTGTTAAATTGAAAAGGGCGTGCTGAATGGCGCGCCCTTCTACATTGGCCAACCAGCCCGTATTAGGGTCTGTTTGATTTTGCTTTCCGCGTCAGGACGGCCGGCATTGATCGACATGATCTGCCAGAACCAATGCACATACCCGGCATAATCCGGTTTCAAAATTTGCACCTCTTCAAATGCCCGCTCAACGCCCAGCATATGAACATTTGCCGCGATGTGATGAAAGTCAATTCGTCCAAACAGGATCGCCGGCTTGGCAAAGAAATAGCCAGAAAACGCCGCTGCCGAATTTTGCGTGACCACATAGTCGCAGCCCCTTAGCATCGCCTGCATGTCGCCAGGTTTCACTGTCAGTCGAGGGTGTTTTTGTACGAGTTGATCCAGCGCTTTTAACTCTTTATCGGAATACAATTCGTTCGGATGCAATGTCGCGATCACAGGGCGGTCCTGATCTTGCGTCATTACATGCGATAACATCTCGACGGGCGAACAATACTGAAACGATCGGTGATCCAATAACTTTCCTTGCAATGGAACATAGACAAACCCACCTTGGTTTTTGGTTTCCGTTGCATCGCCAAACAATCGGTTCTGCCAAAATTGATAGAAACGGTCCGCCTCTTTCCTGGAACCTTTTTCGACCGGAAAATCAGCTTGCGCAACCCGCCATTCCCAACGTTTTGCGCTGTTTTCAATGGCCCAGAATGGATATTGATACACGCGGCGAAAGGTTAACGCGCGATCATGTTCCGGGTCATCCATGTGAAACATTGAATATCCGCGTCGCGTCGCCGATTTACCTCTTTCCTCGGATGAGTTTTTGCGAAACTCGACCCTAAACCCCGCATTTATCGCAACTTGTTCGATTTTACCGATAAAATTGTGCTGACCCGTCATTGCTGCGTCTCGCAGCCCAGCATCTAGGTAAATTCTTAGGATCTTGGGTTCACTCATACCGATACGCTATCTCTGCGCACCATCAGGAACAAGACCCACCCTTGTGCCTGATGGCCTGCCGCTCCATATAGCGTTTAGCAGATGGAGAACCCGATGAGCGACGACACATTTCCCGGCTGGCATGGCACGACAATTATTGGCGTCAAAAAAGACGGCAAAGTGGTGATTGCCGGTGATGGGCAGGTTTCCCTTGGCCAGACTGTTATCAAAGGCACCGCCCGCAAAGTCCGGCGTTTGTCGCCGGGTGGCTTTGACGTGGTTGCCGGATTTGCGGGTTCAACCGCGGATGCGTTTACTTTGTTGGAACGTCTGGAAACCAAACTTGAGGCAACGCCGGGCCAATTGGCGCGTGCATCAGTGGAGTTGGCCAAAGATTGGCGGACCGACAAATACCTGCAAAAACTTGAGGCGATGTTGATCGTGACCGATGGCAACGAATTGCTGGTGATCACCGGGGCAGGGGATGTTCTGGAGCCTGAACATGATGTGACAGCCATTGGTTCGGGCGGCAATTACGCGCTGGCAGCAGCGCGCGCCATGATGGATTCTGATATGTCCGCCGAGGACATTTCCCGCAAAGCAATGGCAATCGCGGCTGACATCTGTGTGTATACAAACGGTAAACTGACCGTGGAGACGATTAAGAAATGACAGACCTGACCCCACGCGAGATTGTCTCGGAACTGGACCGCTATATCATTGGTCAAAACGACGCAAAACGCGCTGTTGCTGTGGCATTACGCAATCGTTGGCGGCGCAAACAACTGCCGGATGATCTGCGTGACGAGGTGTATCCTAAAAACATCTTGATGATCGGGCCAACTGGTGTTGGCAAAACCGAAATCAGCCGTCGTTTGGCAAAACTGGCGCGGGCTCCGTTTATTAAGATTGAGGCCACCAAGTTCACCGAAGTCGGCTATGTCGGGCGGGATGTCGAACAGATCATCCGCGATCTGGTCGATAGCGCGATTTCCCAAACCCGCGAATTTATGCGCGACGAGGTCAAGGCAAACGCCCGCAGCGCTGCTAAAGAGCGGGTGATTTCTGCCATTGCCGGTGACGATGCCCGCGAAGGCACGCGCGACATGTTCCGCAAAAAGCTTGAAGATGGTGAGCTGGACGATACAGTGATCGAACTTGAGGTCGCAGATACCTCTAACCCCATGTCTATGATAGATATTCCCGGTCAACCCGGTTCGAACATGGGCATGATGAACATCGGCGATATGTTCGGCAAAGCCTTTGGCGGGCGGACGACGCGACGCAAAATGACTGTGTCCGAAAGCTATGATATTCTGTTCGGCGAAGAAGCCGACAAACTGTTGGACGACGAAAGCATTAACAAAATTGCGCTAGAGTCGGTCGAACAAAACGGCATCGTTTTTCTGGATGAGATCGACAAGGTCTGCGCACGATCCGATGCACGCGGCGGTGATGTTAGCCGCGAAGGTGTGCAGCGCGATTTGCTTCCCTTGATCGAAGGCACCATTGTCAGCACCAAACATGGGCCGGTCAAAACCGACCATATCCTGTTCATCGCATCCGGCGCATTTCACATTGCCAAACCGTCAGATCTGTTGCCCGAACTTCAGGGGCGTCTGCCGATCAGGGTTGAATTGCGCGCACTGACCGAAGAAGATTTCGTGCGTATTCTGACAGAAACCGACAATGCGCTGACCTTGCAATACACCGCTCTTATGGGCACCGAAGAAGTGACCGTTTCCTTTACCAAAGACGGCATTGCAGCACTTGCCAAAATTGCTGCCGAGGTTAATCAGTCGGTTGAAAACATCGGTGCGCGGCGGCTTTATACGGTAATGGAGCGGGTCTTTGAGGAATTGTCGTTTACAGCGCCTGACCGATCGGGTGACGAAATCACTGTGGACGCCGAATTTGTTGATGCCAATCTGGGTGCATTAACTAAATCTGCGGATATCAGCCGGTATGTTCTATAGCCACACGCGATCTTGCCCGTTAGTGTGCCGATAGGAAATCGGTGCGAGATTAGTAATGCGGGTAATGTTGGTTTTTGCGTTGGTGGTTAGCGTCGGCGCCTGTGTTGATCGAACCCAATCGCCAACTGTACCCGCCGCGCTGAACATCGGCTCTAATCAGACCATTTTTGTTGCGACAAGCCGCGAAGAAATCGAGAATGACCAGTTCGGAGCTGAAAGGGCAGATCATCTTAGCCTGCTTGAGTTCACCGTTTCGATCCCGCCTGCGCATACTGTTGGCGAGTTGGAATACGGATACGGCAACCCTGATCCGCAAAACGAATTTGTAATTGCGGATCGACATGAGTTCGACTCGGTCGCGGCTTTTGATTCCAGAACCCGAAGCGCGCTCAGGAAACTGGCCCCGGCAAACAGAGATGTGACGGTATTCATCCACGGCTATAATTCCACACAGGCCGAAACTGCCTTTCGGGCGGCGCAACTTGCCCATGATCTGAAACAGCCTGGGCTAAAGTTCATTTATTCATGGCCCAGTCAGGGCAAAGCGCTGGGATATGTGTATGATAACGACAGCATGTTGTTCGCCCGCGATGGGCTAGAGCAACTTATTCGCAGCCTGAATACAATCGGCGCGCGTCACGTGAATATTGTCGCCCATTCTTTGGGAAACGCGCTTTTGATGGAAACTCTGCGACAGATAGATATTCAGAAACCAGGCTCTGCTGCACAATTGGTTGATGGTGTTATCATGATTTCCCCTGATCTGGATATCGAGGTGTTTCACAGTCAAATGGATCGCCTGAAAGACGTACCCGACCCCTTTGTCATTTTTGTCTCTAAAAAGGACAAAATGCTCAATATTTCGTCGATGTTGCGCGGAAAAGGACGTGTCAGGTTGGGGAATATTGATAACGTCGAAAAAATTGGCGATTTGCCGGTCGAAATTGTTGATACGACAGCATTTTCCAGCGATGCGGCGTCGTCACATTTCGTTGCTGCGACGTCTCCGGCTCTTATCGCATTGTTGAGCCAACCACAGGCGATGAACAGCACTTTCTATTCAGAAGACGTTTCGCTTAATAGTTTTGTTCTTGGGCATACTGTCGCTAGCCCAGGCAGTGCAGTGCATGTTGTTCTAGAACGTTGAAATGGTATCTCACCCGGTACTCTAATTAGCGCCCTTTGCGAAGATAGACATAAAACGCGCCGCCGCCGCCGTGCGAAATATGGGCTTCGCTTATCTGCATCACCGCCTGCGCCAATGGTGGTGATGACAGCCAATGCGGCAACTGATTGCGCAATATGCCGCGTGGGGATGGCATCACGCCATCATCGGGTTTTCGCCGCCCTTTTCCGGTAATCACCAGCACCAACCGTTTGCCCGATGCCTGCGCCGATAAGATAAACCGGTTCAATGCTGGATGGGCGCGATCAAGTGTCATGCCGTGCAAATCAATCCGACCCTCTGGCCGCAATTTACCCCTTTTCATCCGCCCAAAGGCTTTGCGATCCATTTGAACCGGGGCGGCCACCAATTTCTGAGTCAAAGACGGCTTTAATGAATGCGTCGGAGCAGCCCGCCGCGCTGATTGCCCTACTTCAAAGGCTTCAAATCGCAAAGCCGGTGTTTTTGTCGGTTTTGGTTTTGGCATCACCCGTGCTGGTTTTTGGTCTTGGGGGTGCATTCTCTCTGCTTGTTGCGACACTTTGCGCCAGAGATCAATTTCTTCGGTTGTCAGTTTTCGTCGCGTCATCAAACGTCATCCGGCAACATGGCATAGGCCCGCTGAATCGGCATCAACACTATCATCCGCCCGGGATCACGTAACAACCCCGCAGCTTTCCCTGCCTGATCGCCGGTACCGAAAAACACATCGGCCCGCTGAGCGCCCTTGATTGCGGATCCGGTGTCTTGTGCAATCATCAGTCTGCGAATTGGCAGATTTCCGTCCTTTTCCAACCAGACCGGCGCGCCCAACTGGGTGTATTTTGGATCAACGGCAACACTGCGCAATGTTGTAATTGACCGGTTCATCGCCCCGCGCGGCCCCTGATCGACTGAAAGATTGTTCAACTCCCGGAAAAAAACATATGATGGATTGTGAAACAACAACTCACGCCCGGCAGCAGGGTTTCGCCGCACCCAATTTTTGATTACCTGCGCACTAACCTGATGCGCATTGTAAATTCCGCGCCGGACCAATTCGGCACCAATGGACCGATAATTATGTCCGTTGAAACCCCCGTAACCAACCCGAATGGCCTGCCCGCCGGGCAGTCGAATGCGACCAGACCCCTGTATCTGTAGAAAAAACAGCTCTACCGGGTCATCGACCCAGGCGATTTCAAGCCCACGATTGGCCATCGCCGCACCGGTTCGGATTTGACGCCGAGTTAGCCACGGATTTGATGCTCGCGCCTCAGGAGGCATTTTGTAAACCGGATAACGAAACCGCGATGACTGGCGCCGTGATCCATCCAATTCCGGTTCGAAATAGCCTGTGAACAACGGGTCGGCGCCGTCTTTGATTAGGACGGGACGGAAAAACAGCTCAAAGAATGACCGCGCAGTTTCGGGCTTTTGCGAATGCGCCACGGCACAAAGCGTCGTCCAATCCGGATCATCCATGTCTTTGCAGGTATTCAGAAAAACCGACAATGCAGCCGCATGATCGTCTTTGGCCCATTGGTCCAAATCATCAAATCGCAGTATTTCAACGCTGGTTTCGGCGTTTCCAGAAGACGCGACCATCATCGCCCCCGCCAGTACAGCCGTCCGCAGCGCACGGATCATCCGTCCGTTGCGACCAGCAGCCAATTTGGATTATCCGCACCCATTGTTCGGGCAAATGTCCAAGTGTCTTTCTGGCGTTTCAGTGCGGTTTCGTCACCCTCAATGATGTCGCCGCCTTTGTCTCGGACAACCGAGGTCAACTCGGCAACAAAACGCATGGTGATTTCTCCGACATTTGTGTCTTTATGAAAAACAACGTTCTGAAGTGTGGTTTCACGGACGCCACCAAATTCGGCCTCGATTTTCAGGCCTTTGTCTTCGCGTTCAGCGACCACATCAACAAATGTCTCAAACACGTCTTCAGCTAGAAACGGCTGAATCTCATCAAGATTGCCGCGTTCAAAACCCATCACAATCATTTCATATGCACCACGGGCACCCTGAACAAATTCTGATACCGAAAAGCTTGGTTCGACCCGTTTCATTGCGGCAAGATCAATTGCTTGCGGGCTGTCTGCATCCACATGGTCGGTGATATCATGATCGGGTCCGCCTTCGATCACTTCGAATTCAGGTTTCTTTTTCGTCTGGGACTCTTGCGAAAGCGGAGGCTTTTCAAAGCCTTCCCGCGTGCCGAGCACGTTTTTCAAGCGTATAATCAGAAACACGGCAATGCCGGCCAATACCAAAAGCTGGATCATAGGCGAATTCATTTAAACCTCTTATTAGGGCGATGGGCTTTGTATCCCGCACCTCTTGCACTTATGTAGGGGACGGGCGAGATCAAGTCCACCGTCCAACCGTTATAAAGGAAACGCCCGATGTATCTGTTATTTGCCTTTGTCATAGTTCCGATTATCGAAATCGCCCTGTTTGTCGAGGTCGGTGGTGCGATCGGCTTGTGGCCAACGCTTGCAATTGTTGTTTTGACAGCGATTCTGGGAACATCGCTGATGCGGATACAGGGGCGTTTGGCGCTGCAACAACTGCAGGCATCATTATCTACAAACCACGACCCGACGAAAGCGCTGGTTGACGGAGCCATGATATTGGTCGCCGGAATGATGCTTTTGACGCCGGGGTTTTTTACTGATGCAATTGGGTTCGCCCTGTTGTTGTCGCCTGTACGGATGGCAGTATTCCGGTTTTTTCTGGGACGTATCAACGTGCAGGGTTTTCAATCCAGTTCGCGTTCAGGTTTTGGCGGCAGTGATGTTATTGACGGCGATTTTGAAGAAGTCGAGCCAACCAACCCGACACAGGGAAAACCATCTGGAAAACCATCTGGTTGGGTAGAAGGGCCAGACCGGTATTGAGGTGATTTATTCTAGCTGCTAGGTGGCATAAACAAATTCTTAGAGGAACGGTAAATGACTGAAAACGGCACTGCAGATCAACAACAGCCTACACCAGTTCAAATGAAAATTCTCGGCCAGTTCATCCGGGATTTGTCGTTTGAAAATGTTATGGCACAAAAGGGCGGCTCGGGTGACACGCAGCCAAATATCGCTGTCCAGGTGAATATGGACGCGAAAAAGCGCCCGGCTGACAAACAGTATGAAGTGCTGGTAAAACTAAAGATCGAAGCCAATGCAAAAGAGAACGATGAACAGCTTTTCATTCTTGAGCTTGAGTACATTGGCGTGTTCATGATCGACGGCGTACAGGAAGATCAGCTTCATCCATTTTTGCTGATCGAATGTCCTCGCATGTTGTTCCCATTTTTGCGCCGGATCGTTAGCGACGTAACTCGGGACGGAGGCTTTCCTCCGCTCAATCTGGATAATATTGATTTCATGAAGATTTACCGGGATGAAATTGCGCGTCGTCAGGCTGCAAAGCCCGAACAAAAACACGACGCTTAATTGCGGGCCTAATTACGGGCCTAAATATAAGTCTAAGTTCTTTGCGCGCGCCTGTTTGTCAGGCGCGCTTCCATAGGGCTTTGTCGCCTAGATTGTCCACAAATTCGCGGTGCATTGCCCGTTCTTCGTCTTTTATCCGGGACGGCAAAGGCGTCG
>JAHRVZ010000070.1 GCA_019090405.1 Paracoccaceae bacterium | reverse complement strand
GTCTATTCCGCGCGTTTTTACGAAGGTCGCGCCATTCAGGGTATGATCGCTGGTGAAATGACTGAATCAAACATCATCGGCTATATCGGTTCCTTCCCGATCCCCGAAGTGGTTCGTGGCATCAACAGTGCCTATATCCACGCGAAAAAGGTCAACCCGGACGTCGAGTTCAAAGTGATCTGGGTCTACACATGGTTTGACCCTGCGAAAGAAGCGGATGCCGCCAAGGTTCTGATCGAGCAGGGTGCCGACGTGATCCTGCAGCACACCGATTCAACCGCACCTTTGGCTGCAGCTGCCGATGCTGGCAATGTGATCGGCTTTGGTCAGGCCTCTGACATGGCCGAATACACCGATGGCCCACGTGTTTCGTCGATCATCGACAACTGGGGTCCATACTATGTTGCGCGGACTAAAGCGGTGATGGACGGCACATGGGAATCCGTCAACACATGGGATGGCATTGGTGCAGGCATGGTCGGCATCGGCGCAATGACCGACAGAATTCCTGCAGACGTGCAGCAAGCTGCCGAAGCGTTGAAAGCGTCGATCGCATCGGGTGAGTATCATCCGTTTACTGGTCCGTTGAAAAAGCAGGACGGCAGCGACTGGCTGGCTGAGGGCGAAGTTGCTGATGATGGCACTTTGGCTGGCATGAACTTCTATGTTGAAGGCATCGAAGGCGACATTCCTAACTAAGCTGTCAACTGATGCGGGCGTTCGAAGCTGGACGCCAAATCAACCAGAATAATAAAGGCCCCGGGTTTCCGGGGCCTTTTCCTTTGGATTAAACGTTTTTCCTGCAGAAAAACGTTGCCTCCGGCGGGGATATTTTTACCAAAATGAATGGTAAAAGAACTTTTTAGAGTTGGATGCGGAACCGAGCGAAACCATCAGGGCCGTCACCGGCAGGTTCGATATTGACGCCCTTGACGTCTGCCGCGTAGCCCGCCGCCTTTGGTCCGGTGTCAAACAACACGCTGGTGCCGGGCAAGGGTGCAAACGTCCAGTTGGCGTCGGCTTTGGGGCTTATTGTGCCTTCCTGCACGATATAGCGTACGATGACATCGCGATTGGTGTCCGGTCCTTCAAAGATTATCGTATCCCCGGTTCCGGGGAATTTTCCGCCACCACTGGCGCGGTAGTTGTTGGTGGCGATGATGAATTTGGCTGCGGGATCAATCGGTGCGCCATTGTAGGTCAGGTTGACGATGCGGTTTGCATTTTCGTCGACCAGATTACCCTTTGGGTCAAACATCGACGGTTGGCTGAGGTCAATTTGATAGCTCACCCCATCAATCACATCAAAGTTGTAGGACGGAAAATCTGGGTTCAGCAGAACCTGATCGGCCATGCCCGGTTTGATCTGATTGAATATCCCGGCTGAGCGTTCAAGCCAGCCTTTGACCTGCGCCCCTGTGACCAACACAGCACGGGCCGTGTTCGGGTACAGGTACAGGTCCGACACGTTCTTGATCGCGACATCCCCTTTTGGCACATCGGTAAAATACTCGGGTCCGCCCCGGCCACCCGCCTTGAACGGTGCTGCGGCTGACAGAATTGGCAGGCCTTCGTATTCGGTGCCTTTCATCATCTCAGCAATGTACCAACTTTGCGCAATCGACACGATTTGCACCGATGGGTCATCCGCCACCAGCGCGAAATACGAATGCAGCGGCGCATCTGTCTTGCCGACAGCCCGGCGCACATAGGCCAGCGTTGCGTCATGGTCAGCCTGCACCGAATCCAGCACGTTTTGCTGGCTTTCCACCAGCGGCGTGATCGAGCGGTCCTCATTGCGCCGGGAAATCGGCCGGGCCTCGGACCCATGACTGACGATTTTCCATTCATTGCCCGACCGTTCCAGCATCAAATCAATCAGCCCCAGATGCGAGCCCCAGAACCCACCCATTGCAGCCGGTTTGCCATTGATGGTTCCGGCGGCAGTATCCACCGTATCAATCCCGTCATATTTCTTGGACGGGAACACGCGGTGGTGGTGGCCGGTCAGGATTGCGTCAATGCCATCTACACGGGCCAATGGCACCGAGGCGTTCTCCATTCCGTCAGAATGTTCGGCAGCGCCTATGCCCGAATGGCTAAGTGCTATGATGATGTCAGCGCCTTCTTCTTTCATCTGCGGCACATAGGCTTTGGCGGTATCAACGATATCGCGGGTCATAACCTTGCCCTCAAGATGGCGGCGATCCCAGTTCATGATTTGCGGTGGCACAAAGCCGATCAAACCGATTTTGATGTCGTGGCTTTCGCCTGCCCCATCAGTCACTGTGCGATCCATAATCACATAAGGTTTGACCAACGTAGTATCCTTGGTCGGATCGCTGCCCATGTCTTTGGCAATATTGGCAGACACAACCGGAAAATCCGCCCCGGCCAGCGTTTTCATCAGGAAATCCAGACCATAGTTGAATTCGTGATTGCCCAGCGTCGTCGCATCAAATCCCAGCGTGTTCATTGCAATGATGACCGGATGCATATCTCCCTCTTTCATGCCCCGTTCGTAGGCGATGTAGTCGCCCATCGGGTTGCCCTGCAGAAAGTCCCCATTGTCGATCAGCATCGAATTGGTCGCCTCATCCCGGATGTCTTTGATGATCGAGGCCGTACGGGCAAGGCCAATCGTGTCACGCGGTTTGTCAGCGTAATAGTCATAAGGGAACACATGCACATGCAGATCGGTGGTTTCCATAATCCGCAAATGCGCCTGATTGGCAGCGGCCGTGGCCGAGAACGGGTGAAGCGCGATGAATCCGGCTGTACTGGCAAGAAATCCGCGGCGTGAGAGAGTGATTGGCATGATTTTTTCCCTGATTATGGCGCTGCATTTGTTTGCAGCACGAATGAAACAGATAGGTGTCAGAGTGCGCGTCCTGTGCGACTCGGCTCGCATATAGTGTCTCATGACAAATCGTTTGTGACAACGGCAACACCGTTTGACCGCCGATTGGGCAAAGACGTCGCGTTCGTGATTGAAGGCGTTAGGGTCATTCTTTTCGGCCTTGCCCAGTTCCAAACGGATTTGATGGCACGGCTGACCTGCAACATTGAATTGGCCTTTTCAAACCCCGACACCCGTGGCAGATTTCGCCTATGACACATTCCTTAACAAGCGGCTGGAAGATGCCGGATGATTGATTTTCTGATCATCGGCGGTGGCATTGCCGGCCAAAGTGCTGCAGCGCAACTATCTGCGCACGGCAGTGTCGCCTTGCTTGAGGCCGAAGACTCGCTTGGCTATCACACGTCTGGCCGCTCGGCGGCGTTGTATGAGGCCAATTATGGGCTGCAAAGCACCGTCGCGCTGAACCTTGCGAGCGAGGCATATCACCGGACACATAATGGTGGATATCTGACACCAAGGGGTCTTTTGGTGGTCGCCAAGACCGCAGATGAGACTGTTTTCAAGGCCGATCTGGATGATCTGAACCTGTCTGAAATTGGTCTTGATGCCGCCCGCAAGATTGTCCCGATCCTGAACCCGGATACCGTTGCCTTTGCCGCTTTCCACGATGCCGCGCTGGACATTGATACAGACCGTCTGATGCAGGATTTCACCCGCGTTGTGCGCAGCAATGGCGGACAAGTCTTACCCAGCCATGCTGTCCTAAGTATGCACCGGGCAAATCAATTCTGGCAGGTCGAAACAAACAGCGAAACGTTTCAGGCGCGCGTGGTTGTCAATGCGGCGGGCGCTTGGGCCGATGAGATTGCTGTCATGGCCGGAATTGAGCCGGTTGGTCTGACCCCTTATCGGCGTTCAATGGCGCGCTTGCCTGCCCCCGGCGGTCATGACGTCAGTCGTTGGCCGATGGTTATGGGCGCGGGCGAGACCTGGTACGCCAAACCGGATGCCGGGAAATGGCTGGTGTCGCCGGCCGATACCGATCCAACCAAGGCCCATGATGCCTTTGCTGATGATATGGTGCTGGCGGAAGGGTTGGCACGCTATCAGGAAATGGTGACCGAACCTGTCACCCGTGTCGAGACCAACTGGGCCGGATTACGCACATTTGCCCCGGACAAGGCGCTTGTATTGGGGCCTGATCCGGATCAGCCCAGTTTTATCTGGTGCGCCGGACAGGGTGGTTATGGCTTTCAGACGGCACCCGCAGCATCGCAATTGCTCTGTGACCTTGTGACCGGAGACGACAGTGAACTGGACGCAATGACAGTTGCCGCCCTAAGCCCGAACAGGTTCCGATAGATGGTACGCGACCTGCCAAAAACCGCAAGCGTCGCGCATGCGGCTGAGGGTTCCAAACTACTGGCACCGTCCGCCAGCCGAAACGCGGGCGACATCTGCGCCATGCTGACGAAATTCGCCCCCAAAACCGGCAAAGCACTGGAAATTGCCAGCGGCACCGGCCAACATTGCATCAGTCTTGCCACTGAATTTGCCGATCTACGCTGGCAGCCGACCGATATTGATTCAACCCGACGCGCCAGCATCGACGCCTATGTCAGTGACAGCGATCTTATGAACCTGGCCCCTGCCCTGCCGTTAGACGCCTGCGCGCCCGGTTGGAGTATGCAACACAGCGACCAATCGCTGATTATCCTCATCAACCTGTTGCACCTGATCAGCACACACGAAGCCCGGACATTGATAAACGAGGCCGCCATGGCATTGTCGCCGATGGGTCGTTTCGTGATCTATGGCCCGTTCATGCGGGATGGGGTGCTGACCAGCAAGGCCGACGTGAATTTTCATGCAAGCCTGATCGGTCAGGACCAAAAGATCGGCTATAAAGACAAAAATGACGTGCTGAGGATGCTGCAAGAGGCTGGTCTAAGCATCGTTGAGACGATCGAAATGCCGTCAAATAATCTGGCTTTGGTCAGCGAAAAACCGCGCTCCTGATCCAGATCAAAGTACGCCGGTCAAAAGGGTGAAATTACATATCTTGTTTTTGATATGTATCACAAAGGACTCAGCCAATGAACTGGACTGACAAACTGACAAACACCCGCTCTGGACTGCGCAATCTCAACACCGCCATACCGGACACATCACGCGCCTTTGGCGAGCTTGGAAAAGCCGTCAAACAAGGTGGCGTACTGGATTATAAAACCAAAGAATTCATTGCGTTGGGCATCTCGGTCGCGGACCGCTGCGAACCTTGTATCAGCTTGCATATCGAGGCGCTGATCAAGATCAAGGCAACCCGGGAAGAGGTGGCTGATGTGCTTGGAATGTGCATTCAGATGGGTGGTGGTCCGTCGCTGATGTACGCCGCCAAAGCGCTGGAATGCTATGATGAGCTGGCAAATAAATAGCCTTTCACCAACAAATTTCGACGGAAACGGGATAACCGGACGTTCTATATATATAGAAACTGGAATATATAAGGAATTCCACCATGCGCAGCGCCAAATTCTTGCCCCCCGTTATTGCATTGATCGTTGGGACATCTGCATTTGCCCAACAGGGTCGACCCGGCAGCCATTTCATCGAAAACTGGGATATGGATGGGGACGGACAGGTCAGCCTGCAAGAAGCGCAGGAAAAACGAAGCGACCTGTTTTACATGTTCGATCAGGATGAAAACAATACGCTAAGCCCGGGCGAGTACGATCTGTTTGATGACACCCGTCAGGCGGACATGGATGAAAACGCCGGGGGCCACAAAAAGGGTCCTATGCGAAATGTAGATCAGGGCATGAAACGCGCGTTTAATGATCTTGACGGTGACGGCCTTGTGTCCAAAGCCGAATTCGACTCCAAGTCCGAAGTTTGGTTCGTTCTGATGGATATCAATAAGGATGGTGTGGTCACGACCGACGATTTCAAGCGCAAAGGCGGTTAATTCCATTGGGGTGGCTAGTCCGTTGGACAGGCCGCCCTATCTGTCTGCAGTTTTCCCCATGAGGGTATGTCTTTGTCTTTGCTCCTGATCTGGTCTGCGCCAGATTGAGGGTGGTCATGCGGCGTTTCATGTCGCGGCTATTGATCCGAATTCTGTGTTGGCGTGGCAAAAATATGGTAATCTTGAACCAATAACCAATCTTCCAAAAAGGAAAACACAGAATGATTGCCTACGTCACAGTTGGTGTTGACGACATCGCTCGTGCGGAACGTTTTTACTCGGCTTTCCTGCCAGCCCTTGGTTACGGGCTGGAAAAGTTTCATGGGGACCTAAGTTACGTGCTGCCCGTAAAACCTGGCCAGTCTCCTGTTCAGCCAGATTTCTACGTTAAATCAACCTTCGATGGAGGTCCGGCCTCGGCTGGGAACGGTACTATGATTGCATTCGAGGCCCGCAGTCAAATGCAGGTTCGTGACCTTCACGCCGCCGCGCTTGTCGCAGGCGGCTCTGACGAGGGTCAGCCAGGTTTTCGTGATTCGTATGGGCCTCATTTTTATGTTGGCTACTTGCGCGACCCTCAAGGTAACAAGATCGCATTATTCTCCAGCGACCCAGACGAACCCGGACGAGACGGATAACGCGGGTTTCGCACCGCCAGAATCCTTGTCCAAAAGCAAAGGTATGGGCCATAAACACAAACCAGCAATGCTGACGCGGAAAATCTGACGATCAGGCGGTCAGCCTTACCCATCTTTGCGGATCATTACATTCTTTGGATCATAGGGGCTGTCTTCGGTAATTTCGGCATCCCAGAGTTGGTCCAGCATTTTTACCTTAAGCCGGGTGCCCGGCACGGCAATCGCCTCTGGGACATACCCCATTCCGATACTTTTGCCAAAATGAACCGAATAACCGCCCGACGTCAGTCGCCCAACGCGTATGCCATCATGATACAGCACTTCGCGGCCCCAGGGATCGGCATCATCCGGGCCATCAATCAACAAAGTAACACATTTGGAACGGATGCCCTTGGCCTGCATTTCGGCCTTGCCGTGAAACTGTTTGGACAGATCAATAAACCGCGGCAGGTCGGCCTCAGCCGGGGTGGCGTCCCGGCCCAGTTCGTTGCCAAAGGCGCGATAAGATTTTTCCTGTCGCAGCCAGTTTTGCGCCCGTGCTCCGACCAGTTTCATTCCGTGTTTCTCACCGGCTATCATCAACTGATCCCACAGGTAGTTCTGCATTTCTATCGGGTGATGCAACTCCCATCCCAGCTCTCCGGTATAGGCCACGCGGATGGCGCGCACCGGACACATGCCCAGTTCAATATCGCGGCATGACAGCCAAGGAAATCGTTTGTTAGACAAGGCAGTCGTCGGGTCCGCATCATTGATGATCTCATTCAGAACATCGCGGGACTTGGGCCCGGCAATGGCAAAAACGCCCCATTGATTGGTAACATCGTGAATTTCAATATAGCCAAAATCAGGCGCTTTTTCCGCCGCCGCCTTGCGCAGATAATCCGCGTCATAGGCTGTCCAAGCCCCTGCTGAGACAAGATAATATTCATCCTCGGCCAGTCGAACAATGGTGTATTCCGTCCGCGTCGTACCTGCCGCCGTCAGCGCGTAAGTCAGATTGATCCGCCCGACACGGGGTAGTTTGTTACAGGTAAACCAGTCTAGGAATTCGGTCGCTCCCGGGCCTTTGATGACGTGTTTGGCAAATGCTGTGGCGTCCACCAAACCAACCTTCTGACGGATCGCCAATGCCTCATCGCGGGCATATTGCCACCAGTCCCCACGCCGGAAAGACCGGCTGTCATGGTCGCTGAAACCGGCCGGCGCATAGTAGTTCGGGCGTTCCCATCCGTTCACAAACCCAAACTGCGCACCCAGTGCCTTTTGCCGGTCATAAGCAGGAGAAGTGCGCAACGGACGACAGGCAGGACGTTCCTCATCCGGATGGTGCAGAGTATAGACGTGGTCATAGCACTCTTCGTTTTTGCGGGCGGCAAATTCGGTGGTCATCCAGTCGCCATAGCGTTTGGGATCAAGGCTGGCCATGTCGATTTCGGCCTCGCCATCGACCATCATTTGCGCAAGGTAATAGCCGGTGCCGCCAGCCGCGGTGATGCCAAACGAAAACCCTTCGGCCAGCCACATATTGCGCAGCCCCGGTGCCAGGCCAACCAGCGGGTTGCCGTCTGGCGTATAGCAAATAGGCCCATTGAAATCATCCTTGAGCCCGGATTCTTCGCAGGATGGTATCCGGTGGATCATCGCCATATATTGTTCTTCGATCCGTTCCAGCGCCAAGGGAAACAGATCGGCGCGGAAACTGTCAGGCACTCCATGCTCAAACCGCGCAGGAGCGGTTTTTTCATAGACACCCAAAATCCAGCCACCGCGTTCTTCGCGGACATAAGATTGCGCATCAGCGTCGCGGATCACCGGATGTTCACTATTGCCTGCAGCCCGCCATTCGACCAGCGACGGGTCTTGTTCCATGACGATGAATTGATGCTCAACCGGGATTGCAGGCATTTTGATACCCAGCATTTTGGCAGTGCGCTGCGCGTGGTTCCCCGATGCTGTGACCACATGTTCCGCCGTGACAATGACCTGTTCGTCACTGGCAACAAGATTGCCGCCTTTTTCCACCATCCTGGTCACGGTCACGTCCCAAGCCTTGCCGTTCCAATGAAACGCATCCGCCTGCCATTTGCGTTCGATGATGACACCGCGCTGGCGGGCACCTTTGGCCATCGCCATGGTCACATCTGCCGGGTTAATATAGCCATCGGTATCGTGATACAGAGCACCCTTCAAATCATCGGTGCGGATCAGCGGCCAACGCTGTTTCACCTCATCAGGGGTCAAAAACACATAAGGCACACCACAGGTTTCTGCGGTCGAGGCATACAGACGGTACTCATCCATACGGGCTTTGGTCTGGGCCATGCGCAGATTGCCAACGACAGCAAAGCCCGCGTTCAGCCCGGTTTCTTTCTCAAGCGTTTTATAGAATTCTACCGAATACTGATGAATATGCGTGGTCGCGTAGGACATGTTGAACAACGGCAGCAATCCAGCCGCGTGCCAGGTCGACCCCGAGGTCAGCTCATCCCGTTCCAGCAACATGACATCGTCCCACCCGGCGCGTGCCAGATGATAGGCTATCGACGTACCAACAGCGCCACCGCCAACAACCAAAGCTTTAACATGCGTTTTCATGCGACCATTCCTCAAGTGTGAGTCCTCTTGGTCTGGGTTATGCCCAACCCAGCATCCCCACGCCAAGTCCATCCGACACAAATCCGCGCGAAACCGACCTGATCGGGGTTTTTCGGGATATTCAGCGCGGTTTCAACGTATTCTCATCCGTAGAATTTGAGTATTTTGAACGAGAAGAAATCAAAATGCGCGCTGCGAGGGGTACGCCGCCGAAGGCGCTAATGATAGGAATCACGCTGTAGGCGTGGCCTTTGGATTGCGCTTAGTCCGAGAGGATTTTGCCCGGGTTCATGATATTGTCAGGATCAAAGGCCGATTTGATTGCCGCCATATAGCGGGTCGCCGGGCCAAGCTCTTTGGTCAGATAAGGGCGCTTGCCCTGACCAATTCCATG
>JAHRVZ010000069.1 GCA_019090405.1 Paracoccaceae bacterium | reverse complement strand
TCGCAGATCGCTGCGAGCCTTGCATCAGCTTGCACATCGAGGCACTGGTCAAGATCAAAGCACCCCGCGAAGAGGTGGCAGATGTGCTTGGAATGTGCATTCAGATGGGCGGTGGCCCGTCGCTGATGTACGCCGCCAAAGCGTTGGAATGTTATGATGAGTTGGCAAAAACATAGCCTTTCACCAAAATATTTCGACGGAACGGGTATGGCCTGACGTTCTGTATATATAGAAATCGGAATATATAAGGAATTCAACTATGCACAGCGTCAAATTCTTACCCTCTGTCATTGCATTGATCGTTGGGACAACAGCGTTTGCCCAGCAGGGCCAGCCCGGCAGCCATTTCATCGAAAACTGGGATCTGGATGGGGACGGACAAGTCAGCCTGCAAGAAGCGCAGGAAAAACGAAGCGAGCTTTTTGTCATGTTCGATCAGGATGAAGACAATACGCTCAACTCAGTTGAGTACGAACTGTTTGATGACACCCGACAGGCGGACATGAACGAAAACGCCGGGGGCCACAAAAAGGGTCCTATGCGAAATGCTGATCAGGGTATGAACCGCGAGTTTAATGATGTTGACGGCGATGGCGTTGTGTCCAAAGCCGAATTCAATTCCAAGTCCAAAGATTGGTTCATTCTGATGGACCGCAATGAGGATGGTGTGGTCACGACCGACGATTTCAAGCGCAAGGGCGGCTAAATCTATCGGGGTGGCCAATCTGTTAGACAGGCCGCCCCATCCGCCTGCATTTTGTCTTCTCTGGTAACCTACTGATTTGCAATCAACGTTGGTAAAGTCTGCGCTTTAGACACAATCCAACGCTGATGGTGCGACACATCGGACTGCCAAACCGTTCGCCTTATCCATCTTTGCGGATCTCTACATTCTTTGGATCATACGGGCTGTCGTTGGTAATTTCGGCGTCCCAGAGTTGATCCAACATTTTCACCTTCAGCCGGGTGCCAGGCTTGGCAAGAGCCTCTGGAATATAACCCATTCCGATGCTTTTTCCGAAATGCACCGAATAGCCCCCCGACGTCAACCGACCAACGCGTGTGCCGTCATGATACAGCACTTCGCGGCCCCAGGGGTCAGCATCTTCCGGGCCATCAATCAACAAAGTTACACATTTGGAACGGATGCCCTTGGCCTGCATTTCGGCCTTGCCGTGAAATTCTTTGGACAGATCAATAAAACGCGGCAGGTCGGCCTCGGCCGGGGTGGCATCCCGACCCAATTCGTTGCCAAAGGCGCGATAGGATTTTTCCTGCCGCAACCAGTTCTGCGCCCTTGCTCCGACCCGTTTCATTCCGTGTTTCTTACCGGCAATCATCAACTGATCCCACAGGTAGTTCTGCATTTCTATCGGGTGATGCAACTCCCATCCCAGTTCGCCGGTATAGGCCACCCGAATAGCGCGCACCGGACACATGCCCAGTTCGATATTGCGGCATGTCAGCCATGGAAATCGCTTGTTAGACAGGGCAGTCGTCGGGTCTGCATCATTGATGATCTCATTCAGAACATCGCGCGACTTGGGCCCGGCAATGGCAAAAACACCCCATTGATTGGTAACATCGTGGATTTCGATATAGCCAAAATCAGGCGCTTTATCCGCCGCAGCCTTGCGCAGATAATCCGCGTCATAGGCCGTCCAGGCCCCCGCTGAGACAAGGTAATATTCATCCTTGGCCAGTCGAACAATGGTGTATTCCGTCCGCGTTGTACCTGCTGCTGTCAGCGCGTAGGTCAGGTTGATCCGCCCGACACTGGGTAATTTATTGCAGGTAAACCAGTCAAGGAATTCGGTCGCTCCGGGTCCTTTGATGACGTGTTTGGTAAACGCCGTAGCATCCACCAAACCGACCCCCTGACGGATCGCCAAGGCCTCGTCGCGGGCATATTGCCACCACGCCCCACGCCGGAAAGACCGGCTGTCATGGTCGCTGAAACCGGCTGGCGCGTAATAATTCGGGCGCTCCCAGCCGTTCACAAACCCGAACTGTGCACCCAGTGCCTTTTGCCGGTCATAGGCAGGTGAGGTGCGCAAAGGACGACAGGCCGGGCGTTCCTCATCCGGATGGTGCAGAATATAAACGTGGTCGTAGCATTCTTCATTTTTGCGGGCTGCAAATTCCGTGGTCATCCAGTCGCCATAGCGTTTGGGATCAAGGCTGGCCATATCAATCTCGGCCTCGCCATCCACCATCATCTGCGCAAGGTAATAGCCGGTGCCGCCAGCCGCTGTGATGCCAAACGAAAAGCCTTCGGCCAGCCACATATTGCGCAGCCCCGGTGCCGGGCCAACAAGTGGGTTGCCGTCCGGAGTATAGCAAATCGGGCCGTTGAAATCATCCTTGAGGCCCGATTCTTCGCAGGATGGTATCCGGCGGATCATCGCCATGTATTGCTCTTCGATCCGCTCAAGTGCCAAGGGAAACAGGTCAGCGCGAAAACTGTCGGGTACGCCATGTTCAAACCGCGCAGGTGCGGTTTTTTCATAAACGCCCAGAATCCAGCCGCCACGTTCTTCACGGACATAAGACTGCGCATCAGCGTCGCGGATAACAGGATGCTCGGCATTGCCTGCAGCACGCCATTCAACCAGCGCCGGGTCTTGTTCCATGACGATGAATTGATGCTCGACCGGAATGGCGGGCAGTTTTATGCCCAGCATATTGGCCGTGCGCTGCGCATGGTTGCCTGATGCTGTGACCACATGCTCTGCCGTGATAATGACCTGTTCGTCGCTAGCAATAAGGTTGCCGCCTTTTTCCACCATCTTGGTAACGGTCACCTCCCAGGCCTCGCCGTTCCACTGAAACGCATCCGCCTGCCATTTGCGTTCGATGATGACGCCGCGCTGGCGTGCCCCTTTGGCCATCGCCATGGTCACATCTGCCGGATTAATATAGCCATCCGTGTCGTGATACAGCGCGCCCTTCAGATCATCGGTGCGGATCAGCGGCCAACGCTGTTTCACCTCATCAGGGGTTAAAAACACATATGGCACGCCACAGGTTTCGGCGGTCGACGCATACAGGCGGTATTCATCCATACGGTCTTCGGTCTGGGCCATACGCAGATTACCAACGACAGCAAAGCCGGCATTCAGCCCGGTTTCTTCCTTAAGTGTTTTATAAAACTCGACAGAATATTTGTGAATATGCGTGGTCGCGTAGGACATGTTGAACAACGGCAGCAATCCAGCCGCGTGCCAGGTTGAACCCGAAGTCAGCTCGTCCCGTTCCAGCAGCATAACATCGTCCCACCCGGCGCGTGCCAGATGATAGGCAATCGACGTACCAACCGCGCCACCGCCAACAACCAAAGCTTTAACATGCGTTTTCATGCGACCATCCCTCAAGTGCGAGTCCCGTTAGTCAGGGTTATGCCCAACACAGAACATCTGAGCCAAGTCCATCCGACGCAAATCAGCACGAAACCGACCAAGTCGGGAAATTCTGCGCCGTTTCTACGCATTTTCACCCGTAGATCGTGAGTATTTTTACGAGAAGAAATCAAAGCGCGCCCTACGAAAGGTACGCCGCCGAAGGCACCATTAAAGGGAATCACGCCATAGGCGTGGCCTTTGGATTGCACTTAGTCCGAAAGGATTTTGCCCGGATTCATGATATTGTCAGGATCAAAAGCCGTTTTGATTGCCGCCATATAGCGGGTCGCCGGGCCAAGCTCTTTGGTCAGATAAGGGCGCTTGCCCTGACCAATTCCATGTTCGCCGGTGCACGTGCCATCCATCGAAATCGCCACGTCGTTCAGTCGGCTAACAAACTGTTCCGCGCGCGATGTTTCGTCAGCGTCTTTTAGATCAACCAGCAATGTAGTGTGAAAATTGCCGTCCCCCACATGGCCAACAATCAGACCAACAAGGTCCAGTTCTTTCAACATTTCATTGGCGCTGGCCACACAGTCAGCAAGACGTGAGATCGGAACGCAAACATCAGTGGCAATTCCTGCGGCACCCGGCCGGGTTTGCAAGGTGGCCCAGTAGTATTCGTGCCGGGCCTTCCACAGGCGATTGCGTTGTTCTGCGTTGCTGGTCCATTCAAATCCGGTGCCGCCAAATTCGCGGGCGATTTCGCCAAAAGTATCCGCTTGCTCGGCGGCACCTGCAGTGGTGCCGTGAAATTCCAGCATCAACAAAGGCGTTTCCGCCAACCCCAGTTTGGCATAGGCATTCACCGCCTTGACCGACGCCGTGTCCAACAATTCAATCCGCGCCACGGGAATGCCGTACTGGATTGTTGCCATTACCGCCTGACACGCCGCATCCACAGATGGGAACGAACAACAGGCCGACGACATTGCTTCGGGGGTACCCTGAAGCCGCAGCGTGATTTCGGTGATCAGGCCCAATGTCCCCTCGGACCCCACCATCAATCGGGTAAGGTCATATCCGGCCGACGATTTCCTGGCCCGCTGAGCCGTGCGTATAATTTCGCCATTGGGCATGACAACTTCCAGCGCGATGACGTTGTCTTTCATCGTGCCGTAGCGCACCGCGTTGGTACCGCTGGCGCGTGTCGCGGTCATGCCACCTATCGAAGCGTTCGCACCCGGATCAATCGGAAAGAACAATCCCTGATCCCGCAGATGAGTATTAAGCTGCTCACGCGTCACACCCGGCTGCACCACGCAATCCAGATCATCAGAGTGAACGGCCAAAATCTGGCCCATCTGGCCCATATCGACAGAAACACCGCCCGCTGGCGCGTTTACCTGCCCCTCTAAGGACGTGCCGACGCCAAAGGGGATAACCGGCACTTTGTGAACTGCGCAAATTTTGATGATCTCGGAGACTTCGGCTGTGCTATGGGGGAAAACCACGGCATCAGGAGGTTGGTTTTCAATCCAAGTTGTGGTGTGGCCGTGCTGCTCGCGGATGGATTTTCCAGTTTGAAACCGATCCCCAAAGCGTTGTTTCAGAATGCCCAACGCGGTTGTGATTCCAGTTTCATTTCGCGGCAATGTGGTCGCCTTTACCATCCCCGTGGCCCTCTCCAAGTGCTCATAGCCCTGACTTATCTGAATATGCGGGAGTTGTCAGAATCTTATTCACCCAATGCGATGCCTTCTCGTCTTGGATCGGCCCCGCCTGCTAAGAATTCCCCAATGGAAATTGCATGCAGGCCGGAATTCAAACCGTGAATTTTGACCTTGAACCCCATATCTTCAAGCGGCCCTTGCAGACCAGCCGCCACGGTTTCTTCCTCAAGATCAAAGGTGCCAAACCGGTTGATTGCATGTGGAATGGCCACTGCCTGCTGCACGTCCATGCCCCAATCAAGCCAAGCAATGATCGACGTTGCGACATAGCCGATGATACGGCTGCCACCCGGCGATCCGATGGCCAGAACCGGAGCGCCGTCTTTCATCACAATGGTTGGTGCCATTGATGACCGGGGCCGTTTGCCCGGTTCGATCCGGTTGGCAATCGGTATGCCATCACGATGGCTGCGGAACGAGAAATCCGTCAGTTCATTATTCAGAATAAAGCCGCGGGTCATCAACCGAGATCCAAAGGCGTTCTCGACCGTTGTCGTCATCGACAGGACATTCCCATAGCCATCTACAATCGAGATATGCGAGGTCGAGGGCAGCTCGATCGCTTCATCATCTGCCCAGTTCAAAGCATGGTCAAATTCCGGCGTGCCCGGTGCAATTTCTGTCAGTGCCGTATCTCTGTCCAACAATTCAGCCCGTTGCGCCAAATACGCCGGATCGACCAGACCTTTGGTTGGCATCGGGACAAAATCGCTGTCGGCCATGTACCGGCCACGATCCGCAAACGCGAGGCGCGAGGCGTCGCCAATCAACCGCCAGCTGTCCACATCATCCGGTCCCATCGCGGCCAGATCATACCCCTCCAGCAGCCCCAAAATCTGCCCGACCGTCAGCGCACCTGACGACGGCGGCCCCATGCCGCACACGTCATGGGCGCGATACGTGACGCAAACCGGGGCACGTTCAAGGATCTGGTAGATTGCCATATCCATTTGCGACAACACACCGGGGTTTCCGGTAGCAGTCGCCACAGTTCGAATAATATCAGCCGCCACGGGTCCAGTATAAAACCCATCTGCGCCCTGCTCGGCGAAAATGCGCAACGTGTCTGCATAGGCTTGGTTCTGTAGTAATTCACCAGCTTGCACCGGCGTACCGTTGGGTAGGAAATAGTCCGCAGTTGCGGCAAACCGCGACAACCGTTCAGCGTCATGTGCAACCATACCGGCCAACCGCGGAGTCACTGCAAACCCGTTTTCGGCCAATTCTATTGCGGACTTCAATAACGACGGCCAAGGGCTGCGCCCCCAACGGCGGTGCGCCTCGGCCATCAATGCCGGAGTGCCGGGGGTTCCGACCGAACGCCCGCCCACGACTGCATCAAAAAACGCCAGCGGTTCCCCGTCGTCATCCTGAAACAGCGTTGGCGTTGCCGCCAAAGGTGCGGTTTCGCGACCGTCCAATGTGGTTAATGCTCCGCTTGCAGCGTCATACCAGACCAGGAATGCGCCGCCGCCAAGACCCGACGATTGCGGCTCGACCAGCCCCAGCACGCTTTGCACGGCCACCATTGCATCTGCCGCACTTCCGCCTTTGCGCAAAATCTCGGCACCCGCCTTGACTGCAAGCGGGTTGGCGGCGGCAATCATCCAGTTTTCAGAGATCACGGGCCGCCCATCAGCCTTGCTTTGCAGCGCTGCCAGAATTTCGGCGTTTTCCGAGAACAGTTGGCCTTTTGTGGCCGTTTCGGGTGCCACACTGTCTGTGGCTTGCTGCGCCTGCGCGGCTCCGGTCAGAACAAAACAGCACGCCAAAAGCAGATTTCTCATCTTTGTATCCTCAAAAACAGAGCAAAGCCAAAGTTACAGCATTGACGGTACCACCTGATCCGGTGGGCGATGACCGTCTTCAAAGGTCTTGATATTGATGATGACTTTTTCGCCCATCTCAATCCGGCCTTCGATCGTGGCCGATCCCATATGCGGCAACAACACAACATTGGGCAATTCGCGCAAACGCGGGTTGATGTTGGTTCCATGTTCATAGACGTCCAGCCCGGCTCCGGACAGTTCGCCAGCCCTTAGCATCCGCGTCAGTGCATTTTCATCGATGACTTCGCCGCGTGACGTGTTGACGATCACGGCCGAGGGTTTCATCAGTTTCAGGCGGCGAGCGTTCAGCAGGTGGAACGTGCTGGGCGTTGACGGGCAATTGACCGACAGCACATCCATTCGTGACACCATCTGGTCCAGACTATCCCAATAGGTTGCCTGCAAGTCCTGTTCTGTTTCCGGATGTAATCGTTTGCGATTATGGTAGTGCACCTGCATTCCAAAGGCAGCTGCGCGCCGTGCCACAGCCTGACCAATCCGCCCCATTCCCAATATACCAAGACGTCGCCCGCCAAGGCGTCCACCCAGAAACGCCGTTGGTGCCCAGCCTTGCCAGTCGCCTTTTTGCATGATTGCAAAACCTTCGGGAAGGCGTCGGGTCACGGCCAGAATCAACGCCAACGTCATGTCGGCGGTATCATCGGTCAGAACGCCGGGTGTATTGCTGACCAGCACCCCGCGCTGCCGCGCCGTGGCCACGTCGATGTGATCAACCCCTGCCCCGTAATTGGCGATCAGCTTTAGCCGCTCACCCGCCTGAGCAAGCAATCCCGCATCAATGACATCAGTCACCGTAGGCACCAGAATATCAGCGCTTCGCACTGCCTCAACCAACTCGGAGCGGCTCATCGGGTCGTCGTTTTCACGCAGACGCACATCGAAAAGTTCGCTGAGCCGGGTTTCCACAACCTCGGGCAACCGTCGCGTCACAACAACACTCAAGCGTTCTCTTGGCACATTCGATCTCCTACTGCTTTTCAAATCGGTTCCTGTCATGGCATGGTGGCGCAGGATCAGGCGAGGCACAAGAACCTCATTGCGAATAACGCACAACCTATTCCAAAAAATTAGGTAGACGGGCAGGCAGGCAGTGACAATTTTATTTAGAATGATTCGTTTTATGGCGATGATATATGTGGCGTTTTTTCTGGCGTCCGTTGCATTTGCACAAACTACTGACAAACGCGGCGCAATCACCAACCTGCCTTTACCGCGCTATGTGTCGATGAAATCCGGCGAGGGCAACGTGCGGCGTGGCCCATCACTAACCCATCGCATCGACTGGGTGTTCACCCGGCGCAACATGCCTTTGCAAATCACCGCTGAACACGGCCATTGGCGCCGGGTTCAGGACCGCGACGGAGCCGGGGGCTGGGTGCATTACGCTTTGTTATCCGGTGTGCGTACTGTGTTGATTGAACAGGATATGATGCCGATCTATGTGCGACCCGACCCGCAGACCACAATTGTGGCAGCGTTCGAAATGGGTGTCGTCGCCCGTTTGGGAACCTGCGAAGAATC
>JAHRVZ010000068.1 GCA_019090405.1 Paracoccaceae bacterium | reverse complement strand
TTGGCGAGCTTTGTCGTGGTGACGCTGGGTGTCGCAATTGCTGCACAGATGATGCAGAAACGGAGCTTGGCCAGCATCATTGGTCCTGTCCCCCTGTCGATCCGGCAATTCTGGCGGGTATTTCGCCTGCTGTTGGTATTAGGCGCAGTATTGGTTGTGCTGTTGCCTTTCGATGTTGGCGGCAAACCAGTTCAAAACATGCCTTTCGCCGCATGGCTTGCCCTATTGCCGCTGTCATTGGTGGTGGTTTTTATTCAAACCAGCTCCGAAGAAATTTTGTTTCGGGGCTATATTCAGCAGACTTTGGCCGCCCGGTTCTCTAGTCCTCTGATCTGGATGGTGTTGCCGTCCGCACTGTTTGCTTTGGGTCACTTTACGCCGGTTGAAGCCGGTGAAAATGCTGTGCTGATCGCTGTATGGGCAGGGGTGTTTGGGTTGTTGACTGCCGATCTGACAGCACGTTCCGGAACGCTTGGCCCGGCAATCGCGTTGCATCTGTTCAACAATTTTTCTGCTTTGCTGGTGCTGGCAATGCCCGACAGCCTGAATGGTTTGTCGCTATATCTGTTGCCTTTTTCCATGTCGAACGCAGAACATATTCGTTCCTGGCTGTTGGTAGATTTCGCAACGTTGGGTGTTAGTTGGCTGGCGGCTCGATTAGCGTTGGCTCGTTGATTGCATTTCTTTACACAGGCGCTTATTTCATCTTTAGCACCGTATTTTTTTAAGGCATCGCCATGAATTGGATTTCAAATTATGTCCGGCCCCGGATCAACTCGATTTTTTCGCGCCGGGAAACCCCAGAAAACCTGTGGCAGAAATGCGATGAATGCGGAACCATGCTGTTTCATCGTGAACTAAGCGACAATTTGAATGTCTGTACCAGTTGCGGGCACCATATGAGGATCGCAATTCGTGACCGATTCGACGCATTTTTTGACAATGGTGTATATTCTGAGGTCGATGTCCCCGACCCCAAGGCTGATCCGCTGAATTTCCGTGACCAAAAACGTTATCCAGAACGGATGAAAGCCGCTCAAAAAGCAACCGGCGAAAAAGAGGCGATGATTGTCGCCGTTGGTGAAATTGGCCGTACTCCGATTGTCGCTGCGGGTCAGGATTTTGCGTTTATGGGCGGCTCTATGGGGATGTATGTGGGCAATGCAATCATTGCTGCGGCACAAGAAGCAATCAAGTTAAAGCGCCCGTTGATCCTGTTTGCGGCCGCAGGCGGCGCGCGGATGCAAGAGGGGATTTTGTCCCTGATGCAAATGCCGCGCACAACGGTGGCTGTGCAGATGCTGAAAGAGGCCGGATTGCCCTATATCGTGGTGCTGACCAATCCGACAACTGGTGGCGTGACAGCCAGTTATGCGATGCTGGGGGACGTGCATATTGCCGAACCCAACGCGCTGATCTGTTTCGCAGGTCCGCGGGTGATCCAGCAAACGCTGGGTGAAAAACTGCCCGAAGGGTTCCAGCGTGCGGAATACCTGCTTGATCACGGTATGTTGGACCGGGTGACCAAACGCAACGACATGCGCGAAGAACTGATCCTTGTCACCCGCATGTTACTGGGACTTCCGCCTGTCGTGCGGGGTGATCTGCCTGCCCCTGATGCCTCTGAAACATCGGCAAAACCAAAGACGACAAAAAGCAGTAAAAGCAAAGACGACAGCGCAGCATGACGCCACAAAAGTCGGACATCATCCTTGAAAGGATGATGGCGCTGCACCCGAAGGTCATGGATCTGACGCTGGACAGGGTCTGGCGTTTGCTGGCGGCACTTGGCAATCCGCAAAACGACCTGCCGCCGGTGATTCACATAGCCGGAACCAATGGCAAAGGATCAACACAAGCGATGATCCGCGCGGGTCTTGAGGCCACAGGCAAATCAGTTCACGCCTATACATCCCCACATCTGGCGCGGTTTCACGAACGTATCCGCGTGGCGGGTTCGTTGATATCTGAACCTGATCTGACAGATTTGCTAGACGAATGTTATATCGCCAACAATGGCGAAACCATTACCTATTTTGAGATCACAACATGCGCGGCTTTGTTGGCATTTGCGCGTGCACCTGCTGACTACACGTTGCTTGAAGTCGGTTTGGGAGGGCGTCTGGATGCGACCAATATTCCCGAAAAACCAGCCTTGACCGTGATCACACCAATCTCGATCGACCATCAGCAGTTTCTGGGAAATACACTGGCAAAAATCGCGGCTGAAAAGGCGGGAATACTGAAACGGGGAGTGCCTTGTATTGTCGGACCGCAACCAGACGAGGCGATAGAGGTGATTGAGCAAATCGCAGCCCGCGTTGGTGCTCGGCTTTTGGCATTTGGTCAACACTGGCATGTTGGAACCGAACACGCGCGGTTGGTTTTTCAGGACGAAACCGGGCTGCTTGATCTGCCAATGCCAGTGTTGCCCGGCGCCCATCAGGTGCAAAATGCCGGGGCGGCATTGGCCGCGCTTCGGTTTCTGAAGGCAGGCGAGGGTGCCTATGAGGCCGCCATGACGCAAGTCAGTTGGCCCGCCCGCATGCAGCGTTTAAAAACTGGGCCATTAACCGATGCTGCACCTGACTGCGAAATCTGGCTGGATGGAGGCCACAACGCCGCCGCAGGCAAAGCCTTGGCGGAGGTTCTTAAATCCATGCCTGACCGTTCCACCTATCTGATCTGTGGATTGCTTAACACCAAAGACGTCAGCGGTTACATGCGCCCGTTGGCCGCTCAGGCCAAGGGGCTGACCGCAGTATCAATACCCGGAGAGATAAACACGTTGTCGGCTGACGCGACCGCCTCAGCAGCAGAGTCCGTTGGGCTGAGGGCCAGCACCGCTGAAAGCGTAATGGCCGCCCTTGCGGATATTGTTGCAATGAACCCAGAGGCTCGTGTTTTGATCTGCGGTTCGCTTTATCTGGCCGGTGCTGTGTTGCGTGAAAACGGCTGAGACGGTTCTGCGGTATCGGGGGCTTCACGTCGTCATTGATTCAACCCAATCTGCTGATTGCATTTCTTGCAACCGACTTGCGGTGCGTTCAAATTCAAACCTGCCTTCGCCTTCAATATACAGCATTTCGGGGCGGGCGTCGGCTGAGGCAACCAATTGAACATGGGCTTCATAAAGTGCATCAATCAGGGTTACAAAGCGTTTGGCTTCGTTGAAATTTGATCGCGACAATTCTGGAATATCTTCTAATACCAATACCTTGACTGCTTCAGCAATCGCCAGATAATCGGCTGGACCCAATGGTTGCCCACACAGATCAAAAAACGTTGCCCGCGCAATACCGTTGCGAAAGGCCGGAATGACAACATCGCGCCCTAAAACTTGCAACACCAGCGGTTCGGCTGTTCCACCGGATAAATCCTGCCAGACAGCTTGAATATCTGCGCGCGTTTGCGCGTTGATCGGGGTGAAATATACCTGTGATCCGGACAGCCGGTTTTGGCGGTAATCTGTCGGGCTGACGATTTCCCAAACCACCATGCGTGACTTGATAAGGTCAATAAACGGCAGAAACAAAGCCCGGTTCAACCCGTCTTTGTAAAGATCATCAGGCACTCTGTTTGACGTGGTAACAATAACAACGCCAGCTTCATACAGCGCGTCAAATAAGCGGCCGACGATCATCGCATCGGTGATGTCGTTGATCTGCATCTCGTCAAATGCCAACAATCGAACGGATTTTGCCACACCTGCGGCAACGGGCACAATCGGATCGGCAATGCCCTTTTTGCGTGCCAGATGCAGAGCGCCGTGGATTTCCTGCATAAAGGCATGGAAATGAACCCGCCGGTGCGGAATGGTTTCATCCAGTGATTCAATGAACAAATCCATCAACATGGATTTGCCACGCCCAACGCCACCCCACAGATATAACCCCTTGGGTGGCTTGCTGGCTTTGCGAAACAATCCACGTTTGACAGGCCTGTCCAAGGCAATGCGCATCCGTTCAAATTCGGCCAATACGGCCATTTGCGCCGGATCGTGGTCAAGAATGCCCTCGGCAATTTTCTGGGTATATAGCGTTGTTATATCAGTCATAAGCAAAGGCTTACCGGTCGCGCGCAGTATTGCAAAGTGCTCAACACCATCGTCACCGCCATTTTTCCAGCACATAACAGCAAGTTATCAGATCCATATGCGCCCCGCCGCCGTTTTTGAACACGGTAATATCGTTGTCAGAACCGCGCGTGAATGCTGCCAGATCATAATAGTCTGCAATCAGATCATCACGCATTATCGCACCTGTGGTTAAAGGAATGGCAATTTCACCAATGTGATCGACCGTTGTCTCAAAGCTATCCACAAACACTCGTGCCCGTTGCAGGGCCGTATCGTCCGCCTCTCGCATGTCGGGGCGATAGGCTCCGATCAGGTTCAGATGTTGGCCGGGGCGCAGCCAGTCCCCGCGAATAATCGGGTCTGTCGACATGGTGGCACTGATGATGATGTCGGCATTGCGCACGGCGGTTTCCAGATCATCTGCCACAGAAACCTCTGGCAAAGTCGCAGCAAGGGCGACGGCCTTGTCGCGTGTCCGGTTCCAGATGCTGATTTGCGCGTCAGGGAACCCGGCAGCAAAAGCATCACACAAGGATTGGCCAACGGTTCCGGCACCCACAATCAGGATTTGGCGACTGTCACGGCGCGCCAGCCTCAGCGCCGCCAACAGGCTATCAGCTGCGGTTTTCCATTTGGTGATCAGATGGAAATCAATCAGCGCTGACAAAGCGCCGTCTTTGTCAGAGTATAGGCACACAGACCCATTCACCATCGGA
>JAHRVZ010000067.1 GCA_019090405.1 Paracoccaceae bacterium | reverse complement strand
TGTCACCGCCTTTGTTCTGGGCGGTCACGGCGATACAATGGTGCCGTTGGCGCGCTATTCGACAGTCGCCGGTATTCCGCTGCCTGATCTGATCAAAATGGGCTGGACGACGCAGGACAAACTGGACGCTATCATTCAGCGCACCCGCGATGGCGGAGCAGAAATCGTTGGCCTGCTGAAAACCGGTTCGGCGTTTTATGCACCCGCAACCAGTGCCATTGAAATGGCCGAAGCGTTCCTCAAAGACCAGAAACGCGTATTGCCTTGTGCAGCATATGTTGACGGTGCATTGGGCCTGAACGGTATGTATGTCGGCGTTCCCACTGTTATCGGTGCCGGTGGCATTGAAAAAGTCATCGACATCCAGATGTCGTCGGACGAACAGGCAATGTTTGACAGCTCGGTTGCAGCGGTGAACGGTCTGGTTGACGCCTGCAAAGGGATTGATCCTTCGCTGGCATAAGCCGAACATATTATTCTGCGAAAAGAGGCCAGTTGAATTCAGCTGGCCTTTTTTGTGGCCGATGAAATCTCTGGATCAGGTCATTACATACAGCCGGGGCAAACAACCGGGGCAAACAGCCAACCCCAAAGCGCCCTAACCAGATCTCCAGATTGTCCCTGCTGCCTAAATCAACACCACTCACGCTGAACGAATCGGCTTTTCCTACTTCACCTCATCATTTGTGATCACACATTTTTTCGTGTGATCACAAATGTCGTTTTTTATTGCAAAACCCTTTGCATAGGTCAAAAATCGCTTAACCTTGTATCAATAACATCTCTATACCAACGGCAATCGTAGATTAGACGGGACAGCATTCATGAACATCCACGAGTATCAGGCCAAAGCCCTATTGCGCAGTTTTGGGGCTCCGGTTTCAGACGGCCGCGTCGTTTTGCGCGCAGAAGACGCCAAAACAGCGGCAGGGGAACTTGACGGACCACTATGGGTCGTCAAAGCACAAATCCACGCGGGCGGGCGCGGCAAAGGCACATTCAAAGAATCCGACGCTGGCGAACAGGGCGGAGTGCGACTGACCAAATCGGTGGAAGAAGCCGCAGCAGAAGCACGTAAAATGCTGGGCCGCACGCTGGTGACACACCAGACCGGCCCTGTCGGAAAACAAGTCAACCGCATCTATATCGAAGACGGTGCCGGTATCGAATCCGAACTGTATCTGGCCCTGCTGGTTGATCGCGTTTCCAGTCGCGTCAGCTTTGTCTGCTCGACCGAAGGTGGAATGGACATCGAACAAGTGGCCGCTGACACTCCGGAAAAGATACTGTCTTTCACAGTTGATCCGGCAACCGGCTATCAGGCGTTCCACGGTCGCCGCATTGCCTTTGCACTGGGATTGTCCGGTAAGCAGGTCAAGCAATGTGTTGGCTTGATGGGGCTGCTGTATGAGGCATTTCTTGAAAAGAACATGGAAATGCTTGAAATCAACCCGCTGATTGTCACGGATGCGGGCGATCTGAAAGTATTGGATGCCAAAGTCAGCTTTGATGATAACGCGCTGTATCGCCACCCCGATGTGGCCGAACTGCGCGACGACACCGAAGAAGACCCCAAAGAGCTGGAAGCCAGCAAATACGACCTGAACTATATCGCGCTGGATGGTGAAATTGGGTGCATGGTTAACGGTGCGGGTCTGGCGATGGCTACGATGGACATCATCAAACTTTATGGCTCGGAACCCGCCAACTTTCTGGATGTGGGCGGTGGCGCGACCAAGGAAAAGGTTACCGAGGCGTTCAAGATCATCACCTCGGACCCTCAAGTCAAAGGCATTCTGGTCAACATCTTTGGCGGCATCATGCGCTGCGATGTCATTGCCGAGGGTGTTGTGTCAGCCGTAAAAGAAGTTGGCCTGAAGGTGCCATTGGTTGTGCGTCTTGAAGGCACCAATGTCGAACAGGGCAAGGCAATTATCAACAATTCCGACGTTGACGTGATTGCTGCGGATAACCTGAAAGATGGCGCCGAAAAGATTGTACAAGCGGTTAAGGGCTAGACATGCGCTTGGCGACCAACCTGAACTTTGAGCAATTGCAATGGTATTCCAACCCGTTTGGTTCCCGCCTGCAGTCTTGCCCATTGATTGAGTGGTCGACACCATGAAAGCGGTTGTGCATCTTGGCCTCAGTAAAACCGGCACGTCGACCATACAAAGATGGCTTATGGTCAATCGCACGGATTTGTTGAAGCAAGGTATTCAGTACGACCGCTTTGATGGGAAGGGTTGGGCGCATCCAACCAATCAACGCGAACTTATAGCTGTGGTTTACACACACCTTCAGAAACTTCTCCCCTTCGAAAGAACACGTAAAAATTTGGGGATTCAGAATTTTGACGATCAGCTGGCCTTGTCGCGCCATGTCCAGGAGGTTGTTGAAAGTGCAGCAAAGGAAAACAAAAACGGGACATTCCTAATCTCTTCTGAACATCTTGGTGGGATGCTTACTTCTGAGAAACAAATCCAGGTGTTTGACGGCTGGCTAAAGTCAGTGTTTTCGAACGTCCGATATGTGATGTTTCTGCGTGACCCTGAGCATTGGCTCGTAAGCCGGTATATCGGGTCAATTGCATACAAGAAGAACCCGGAAAGCATAGCAGATTTTGTTATGCGGGCACCCTATGCAGGGTATCGCCCACTGCTCGAGAGGTGGCAGAAATCAATTGATCTGGATCTATTTGATCTGCGTGTTTTTGAAGAGAAGTGGAAGTCAGAAGAAGGTCTCATTGATGATTTTTCAGATGCGTTGAGTATCGACAATCACGGACTCAAATCGGTTCAACGATCCAACATCTCGCATTCAAAAGAGGAAAACCATGCCATTCAAAATGGCGCGGACAGTCGGACTACAAACGTAACAATCTGGAAACGATTGGTAAAATACTTAAGATTCTTGGTGCAAGGCTCTTTGAAAGGTATGGAATCAACTGTGAAATTAACTGCTGAACAGCAGCGATTGGTCTGGGATAAAAACCGTGAAGATATCTCATGGATCAAAAAAACGTTCTTTGAGGGCAAAGATTTCATCTTCATGCGGAGCAACCCTAATGTCTGAGGCCATTCAATCCGGTCCAGAAGCGCGTGCCACTCAGGCGCCGCGACCCAATGCGATCGTGCATATCGGGTGGCATAAAACAGGGACAACTTCTATTCAGAAATTTCTGGGCATTAACCGCGATATGCTGCTGGAACGAGGCTTTGAGTGTCGGGATTTTCTAACGCTGTTTGACCGAATTGATCACGTGCTTTTTTGCCTTGCTCCAGCATCAGAGTTTCTAAATCCTGACAGAGCCTTGAAATTGCTGCGTAAATATGGTGTACGGACATTGTCCGAAGTTAGGGAACATATTGCAACCTTTGAGCAAAAGCTTGATGTGCAGCTAAAGAACAATCCAGATTTTACCTACATAATCTCAAGCGAAACTTTGAAAGTCATGTTTCAGTCTCCCTGGCAAATTGGAACGTTGGACAGCTGGCTAAAATCACGATTTAGCAACGTCCGCTATGTTGCCTATTTCAGGCGGCAAGACAGGTATCTGGAAAGCCAATTCGTCCAGGCCATCAATAATGGCAAGCAAATGTCCCTTGAAGCTTACGGCAAAGAAAATGTGCTTCAGGACTACTGTAAATTTGCCAACAAATGGCAGGAAAACGTTGGTGCGGATAACCTGAATTTGCGGCTTTTTGATAAGGCACACCTGGTAGATAACAACAGTGTTGCTGATTTTTGCAACTTTGCAGGGATCAATACAGATGGGCTACAAATGCCAAAACGGGAAAACGTTGCAATCGGCACCCGCGCAGTCAAGGTACTCGCCTGGCTTCACAGGCAGAAACTCACAAAACTTTTGCCGCCGGGCAAACGGCTTCGACTTTCAAAAGTGTTTGGCCAAGGCTCTAAAGTCGAATTTTCGAAAAAACAACGCGCGGAAATCCTCTCTGCAAATGCAGAATCAAACGAGCTGTTTCGCCAGACCTACTTTCCGAAATTCGATTATCTTTTCTCACCGCCAAAGGATCTGGCGGATAACTCCAATCATGTCGGCAGCGCGTTAAACGCAGTCGCATAATCATAAACTTCGAAATAATAGGAAACTCAGCACATGGCAGTTCTCGTAAATGAAAATACCAAAGTGATCTGTCAGGGCCTCACCGGTTCTCAAGGCACATTTCACACCGAACAGGCCATTGCATATGGCACCAAAATGGTCGGCGGTGTGACGCCCGGCAAAGGCGGCATGACGCATTTGGATCTACCCGTATTCAACTCGGTGCATGAGGCAAAACATGTGACCGAAGCCAATGCGACTGTGATCTATGTGCCGCCCCCCTTTGCTGCGGATTCCATCCTCGAGGCGATTGATGCCGAGATGGAGGTGATTGTCGCCATCACCGAAGGTATCCCGGTGCTGGACATGATGCGGGTTAAACGCGCGTTGATCGACAGCAAATCCACTTTGATCGGCCCCAATTGCCCCGGAGTCATCACACCCGGTGCTTGCAAAATCGGCATCATGCCCGGTCCGATCCACAAACGCGGCTCGGTCGGCGTGGTATCACGCTCGGGCACGCTAACCTATGAGGCGGTGAAGCAGACCACAGATGTCGGCCTTGGCCAATCTACCTGCATCGGTATCGGCGGAGACCCGATCAAAGGCACAGAACATATCGACGTACTGGAATGGTTCCTGGGCGATGACGAAACCGAAAGCATCATCATGATCGGCGAAATCGGCGGGTCGGCCGAAGAGGATGCCGCGCAGTTTCTGATTGATGAGAAGAAGAAAGGCCGCTGGAAACCGGTCGCCGGATTCATCGCAGGCCGCACAGCGCCTCCGGGCCGTCGCATGGGCCACGCTGGCGCGATTGTCGCAGGCGGCAAAGGCGGAGCCGAGGACAAGATCGAAGCCATGCGTGCCGCTGGCATCGTCGTCGCCGAAAGCCCGGCAAGTCTGGGAGAAGCCGTGCTTGAAGCTATTGGCTAGCTGCCAACTCAAAGTGATCTGAAAGGGTCACTTTGAGCCAAAGAGAATGACCCCGAAAGAAGTCTCAAACGAAACAACCGGATCAGGAATATTCGTTATGACCGACCACCCTGCCAACGACCAATTCCACGCCTCTTCTTTTATGCAGGGGCACAATGCGGAATATCTGGAACAACTCTATGCCCAATACGCCAATGATCCAACTGCTGTAGATGCAGCATGGGCTGCGTTTTTCCAGCAAATGGGTGACACGGAACTAGACGTCAAAGCCGAGGCCAGCGGCCCGTCCTGGGCCCGCACTGACTGGCCACCAACGCCAGATGATGACCTGACGCTGGCCTTGACCGGGGACTACCCTCAGGCCGTCGAAGAAACCAGGGCGGCAGGTCGCAAGATCGAAGAAAAGGCTGCTGAAAGCGGCGTGCCAGTAACCGATGAACAAATTAAGCGTGCCGTGCTGGACAGCATCCGCGCCATCATGCTGATCCGCGCCTATCGCATCCGTGGCCATCTGGTGGCTGATCTTGATCCGCTGAACATGCGTGACGAAGCGCTGCATCATGAGCTTGATCCTATTACATACGGCTTTGAAGATTCCGACATGGACCGGCCGATCTTTATCGACAACGTTCTGGGTCTGCAAATGGCGTCAATGCGCCAGATTATTGAGATCGTCAAACGCACCTATTGCGGTACATTTGCGCTGCAATATATGCATATTTCCGACCCCGAAGAAGCCGGCTGGCTGAAAGAGCGGATCGAGGGTTTGGGCAAAGAAATCCAGTTCACCCGCGAGGGCCGAAAAGCCATTTTGAACAAAATGGTCGAGGCCGAGGGCTTTGAGAAATTCCTGCACGTCAAATACATGGGGACCAAACGCTTTGGTCTGGATGGCGGTGAAAGCCTGATTCCGGCGATGGAGCAGATCATCAAGCGTGGCGGGTCTCTGGGCGTGCGCGACATTATCATCGGCATGCCGCACCGGGGCCGTTTATCGGTTCTGGCCAATGTCCTGAAGAAACCCTTTCGCGCGATATTCAACGAATTTCAGGGCGGCAGTTTCAAACCACAAGACGTCGACGGTTCGGGTGATGTAAAATACCATCTTGGCGCGTCCTCAGATCGTGAATTCGATGGCAACGAAGTACATCTGTCGCTGACCGCAAACCCCAGCCATCTTGAGGCTGTGAACCCGGTTGTGCTGGGCAAAGCAAGGGCAAAACAGGACCAGAACAATGATCCCGACCGCACGACCGTGCTGCCCATATTGCTGCACGGTGATGCTGCATTTGCCGGTCAGGGCGTGGTTGCAGAGGGCTTTGGTCTGTCCGGCCTAAAGGGGCACCGTACCGGTGGCACCATGCATATCGTTGTGAACAACCAGATCGGATTTACCACAGCTCCGCATTTTTCACGCAGTTCGCCCTATCCGACCGACATTGCGCTGATGGTCGAGGCTCCGATTTTCCATGTGAACGGTGATGATCCCGAAGCTGTGGTTCACGCCGCCAAGGTCGCAACCGAATTTCGACAAAAATTCCACAAAGACGTGGTTATCGACATATTTTGCTACCGTCGGTTTGGTCACAACGAGGGCGACGAGCCCATGTTCACCAATCCGCTTATGTACAAAAAGATCAAGACCCACAAAACCACTTTGTCTCTTTACACTGAACGGCTGGTCAAAGACGGCTTGATACCCGAAGGCGAAATCGAAGACATGAAGGCGTCGTTTCAGGCCTTTTTGAACGACGAATTTGAGGCTGGGAAGAACTATAAACCAAACAAGGCCGATTGGCTGGATGGCCGCTGGTCACATCTGGACCGCAACAAAGAAGACTATATTCGCGGCGATACCGCCATTTCCGAAGATACCTTTGCCGAAGTCGGCGCCAGTCTGTCCCGCGTTCCCGAAGGGTTTCCGCTTCATAAGACGATCGGTCGCTTGCTGGATACCAAAAAACATATGTTTGAGACCGGCAAAGGCTTTGATTGGGCCACTGGCGAGGCAATTGCCTTTGGCTCGCTACTTACCGAAGGTTACCCGGTCCGGCTCTCTGGGCAGGACGCGACACGAGGTACGTTCAGCCAACGACATTCGGGTCTGATCGACCAGAATACCGAAGAGCGGTATTATCCGATCAACAATATCCGCGAGGGTCAGGCCCATTACGAGGTCATAGATTCGATGCTGTCGGAATATGCGGTTCTGGGTTTTGAATATGGCTATTCTCTGGCTGAACCCAATGCGCTAGTCGCATGGGAGGCCCAGTTCGGCGATTTTGCCAATGGCGCGCAGATCATGTTTGATCAGTTCATCAGTTCCGGCGAAAGCAAATGGCTGCGCATGTCAGGTCTGGTTTGCCTGTTGCCGCACGGGTTCGAGGGTCAGGGGCCTGAACATTCCTCTGCCCGCCTGGAACGGTTCCTGCAAATGTGCGGACAGGACAACTGGATTGTTGCAAACTGTACGACGCCTGCAAACTACTTTCACATCCTGCGCCGACAGGTACATCGCAAGTTCCGAAAACCGCTAATCCTGATGACGCCAAAGTCGCTGCTGCGCCATAAACTTGCTGTTAGCACAAGTGATGATTTCACCACTGGTTCTAGCTTTCACCGGGTCCTTTGGGACGATGCACAAAAGGGCAATTCGGATACCAAACTGAAGCCTGACATCAAAATCAAACGTCTGGTGTTGTGCTCTGGCAAGGTCTATTTTGACCTGCTTGCAGAACGGGATGCACGAGGCATTGATGATGTCTATCTGATGCGCGTCGAGCAGTTCTATCCATTCCCGGCCATTTCCATGGTCAATGAACTTGAACGTTTCAAACACGCTGAAATCGTCTGGTGTCAGGAAGAGCCCAAGAATCAGGGTGCATGGACCTTTATCGACCCCAATATTGAATGGGTTCTTGGACGAATTGACGCAAAACACACCCGCGCCCGCTATGTCGGCCGCGCCACTTCGGCGTCGCCCGCAACGGGTCTGGCCAGTCAACACAAAGCCCAACAAACCGCTCTCGTAAACGAGGCGCTGACCATTGAAGGAACCTAACCGATGACAACCGAAGTACGCGTTCCCACACTGGGCGAATCCGTGACCGAGGCCACAGTGGCCACCTGGTTCAAAAAACCCGGCGATACTGTGGCCGTTGATGAAATGCTGTGCGAGCTGGAAACCGACAAAGTCACCGTCGAAGTGCCCAGCCCCTCTGCCGGAAATATGGGCAACATCGTCGCCGCCGAGGGCGAAACCGTTGGCGTTAATGCGCTGCTTGCAACCATCCTTTCTGGATCCGGCACGACAACGGCCCGCGCGCCAGCCGCCAAGGCAGGCGGGACTGACATCATGGTGCCAACCTTGGGCGAATCTGTGACCGAAGCAACTGTCAGTACCTGGTTCAAAGCTGTCGGCGATTCCGTTGCCCAAGACGAAATGCTGTGTGAGCTTGAGACCGATAAAGTTTCAGTCGAAGTCCCTGCGCCAACAAGTGGTGTTCTCAGCGAGATCCTCGCCGCCGAAGGCGCAACCGTCGGGGCAGCGGCCAAACTCGGTGTTATTTCTGGCGCAGTGGGTGCTGCAACAGCCGCCGCGACACAGGCTCCTACACCTGCTCAGGCTCATTCCAAATCCACAGACGTCGAAAACGCTCCTTCTGCCAAAAAGGCAATGGCCGCTGCTGGAATCGATCCCGCAACCGTCAAAGGTACAGGCCGTGATGGGCGGATCATGAAAGAAGACGTCGCCAATGCAGCGACCCCAACCGCGGCACCTGCTGTCCCAGCGCCCGCCGCCGCAATCCCGCGCGCGCCTGTCGCCGCCGACGATGCTGCCCGCGAAGAACGCGTGCGTATGACCCGCCTGCGTCAGACCATCGCCAAGCGCCTGAAAGATGCTCAGAACACCGCCGCTATTCTGACCACCTATAACGAGGTCGACATGACTGAGGTCATGGCACTGCGCAGCCAGTACAAGGAGCAATTTGAAAAGAAACATGGCGTCAAGCTGGGGTTTATGTCCTTCTTCACCAAGGCGTGCTGCCATGCCTTGAAAGAAGTTCCAGAATTGAACGCCGAAATTGACGGCACCGACGTGGTTTACAAAAATTTCGTCCATATGGGAGTCGCGGCTGGAACTCCGACTGGCCTTGTTGTGCCGGTCATCCGTGACGCGGATTCGATGTCCTTTGCGGACATTGAAAAGGCGATCGGCGAAAAAGGCCGCCGGGCAAGGGACGGCAAATTGTCGATGGCTGAAATGCAGGGCGGCACATTTACAATTTCCAACGGTGGTGTTTACGGCTCATTGATGAGTTCACCAATCCTGAACCCGCCTCAGTCGGGCATTCTGGGCATGCACAAAATTCAGGACCGACCGATGGCAATCAACGGTCAGGTGGTAATCCGCCCGATGATGTATCTGGCCCTCAGCTATGACCACCGCGTTGTGGATGGCAAAGGCGCGGTAACGTTCCTTGTGCGTGTCAAAGAGGCGCTCGAAGATCCGCGGCGCCTGTTGATGGATCTGTAAGCAACGCCCTTAATTTCAATTGTTTCACGAGGTTAAAAATGGCCAATTATGACGTCATCATCATCGGTTCCGGCCCCGGCGGCTATGTTTGTGCTATCCGCTGCGCACAATTGGGGCTAAAAACCGCTGTGGTCGAGGGCCGTGATACGTTGGGTGGCACCTGCCTGAACATCGGCTGCATCCCGTCCAAAGCATTGCTGCACGCCAGCCACATGCTGCACGAGGCAGAACATAATTTCGCCGCCATGGGGCTCAAAGGAAAAAGCCCGTCGGTCGATTGGAAGCAGATGCTGACCTACAAGCAGAATACAATAGACACCAACACCAAAGGCATCGAATTTTTGTTCAAAAAGAACAAAATTGACTGGCTGAAAGGCTGGGGGTCCATTCCTGCCGCCGGTCAGGTCAAAGTCGGGGATGAGGTGCATACCGCCAAAAATATCATCGTCGCGACAGGTTCGGTCCCTTCATCGCTCCCTGGTGTTGACGTCGACGAAAAAATCGTCGTCACCTCTACCGGTGCATTGGAACTGGGCAAAGTCCCCAAGAAACTGGTTGTGATCGGCGCTGGTGTCATCGGCCTGGAATTAGGGAGCGTCTATTCCCGCCTCGGATCCGACGTCACGGTGATTGAATTCATGACCGCCATCACCCCGGGCATGGACGGCGAAGTGCAAAAGACCTTTCAGCGCACGCTCAAGAAACAGGGGCTTAAATTCATCATGGGGGCCGCAGTCCAAAAAACCGTGGCCAGCAAAACCAAGGCCAAAGTTACCTATAAACTACTGAAAGACGACAGCGAACATGTGATTGATGCCGACACAGTGCTGCTTGCCACTGGGCGTAAACCGTATACCGACGGGCTTGGGCTGGATGCGCTTGGTATCAACATGACCAAACAGGGCCAGATAGATGTTGATGCACATTGGCAAACCAATGTCCCCGGTATTTATGCCATTGGCGACGCGATCAAAGGCCCGATGCTGGCCCATAAAGCCGAAGACGAAGGCATGGCCGCCGCCGAACAAGTGGCGGGAAAACAGGGCCATGTGAATTACAATGTTATCCCGGGTGTTATATATACCTGGCCTGAGGTCGCCAATGTCGGTGAAACCGAACAAACCCTCAAAGAACAGGGCCGTGCCTATAAGGTTGGCAAATTCCCGTTCATGGGTAATGGCCGTGCCAAAGCCAATTTCATGTCTGATGGCTTTGTCAAAATCATCGCCGACAAAGACACCGATCGCATTCTGGGGGCGCATATCATCGGCCCGGCTGCGGGCGATCTTATTCACGAAATCTGTATCGCGATGGAATTTGGGGCCTCAGCAGAAGATGTGGCAATGACCTGCCACGCACATCCAACCTATTCCGAAGCCGTGCGCGAGGCCGCATTGGCCTGTGGTGACGGTGCCATTCACGTCTGATGCGAAGACGCCCATCGGGCGGATGAGCGCCGCCCGACAGGGCAACATTACCACAGTTTGTCGGGGTCAAATCCTGCTTCGCGCATTAAAGCGTTTGATTTTTCTTCAACCACTTGTTCAAGGGTGCCCATAAACTCATTCCGGGGCAATCCTGGTTCAATCGGTTCAAGAAATTCAATCACGGCGACGCCTGGATGCTGCATGATCCCGTGACGTGGCCACATCATCCCGACATTGATCGCCACCGGCACACAAGGCTGGCCCAGTTCTTCATACAAAACGCCAACACCAACTTTATAGGGGGCTTTGACCCCTGGAAGAATGCGAGTGCCCTGTGAATAGATGATAAGCTGCCCAGCTTGCTGTGCGCCGTTCTTAACGCCTTCCAGCATCTGTTTTATCGCCGCTCCGCGCTTTCCCCGATCCACCGCCACACAGCCCATCATCTTGGCATATTGCCCAATCACCGGCGTCCAGAATATTTCGCGTTTGACGATAAATTTGGCGGCTGGCAAAGCCTCATACAACATCAACACGTCCAGAAAAGATTGGTGTTTGGCCGCGATCAACACATTTCCCGATGGCGGCGTACCGCGCACTTCGGTCTTAACTCCGACGATCCAGCGCGCCGTCCAAAATGCCCACCTTGAATAGGTTTTACAGCAAATCTGCGTACCTTTTTTACTGAAAATCGCCCAAGGTGCAAACAATAGTCCGATCACCGGCATCATCAGATAAACCTGAACCACATAGATCAGCGAGCGAACCCATTGCACCGCATCTTTCATCAACTCAACTCTCTCAATGTGCGCCGCGCAGCATTCCAAGTTGCCAAAAATGACACACTTGCGCCAAGAACAGGTATCAGCACCGGCCAAAGCCAACCAGCACCCTGAAACCCCAGCCCAGTTAGAAATCCGCCCTCATCCGATGCTTCTGGCAGCAGAAAAATTCCCAGCACGCCCAACGCCATTCCAACCGTGGCGCCAATCAGGGCACGTAGGGTAAAACGTCGTACAAAAGCCTGCGCAATATATTGGTCGCGTGCCCCGACCAGACGCAAAACTTCGATAACCTGCCGATTTGCCGCCAACGAAGCATGGGCGGCCAGCGTTATCATCGCGGCAGTCGCACCGGCAATCAGCAAAATCGACACCAAACCCAATCGGCGCAGGCTATTGGCGGCCTGCACTAGTGGCTGCCGCCAGCGTGTATGGTCATCAAGAACCGCTCCGGGAACTTCGCCGCTTAGGCGCAGGCGAAGACCTGTGGCGTCGTAACCCGGATCACCCTGGATCACTTCGATCAGTTGCGGCACCGGCAAATCATCCAGCGGCAAATCCGCCCCGAACCATGGCGACAACAAAGCGACCTGTTCTTCTTCTGTCAACGCACGCGCACGCGCGACACCCGGAGTTTGCCGCAGAATCTGCAACGCAGCCTCAGTCTGCGCGGCGCGCTGATCTGCGGGTGCATTGATGCGCAGCGTTGCACTGCGTGCCAGCTCATCCGCCCAGCGGTCTGCCAATCGACCCGAGGCCAAAG
>JAHRVZ010000066.1 GCA_019090405.1 Paracoccaceae bacterium | reverse complement strand
TCTCCGCCCCAATACCACCACTGACGATAGTAATGCGACTGATCACAGCAGACGCGGAACAGCGTTTGCAGATCTTCAGGCAGTTCATTCCAACGATCCATATTGGCAAAGAACGACCCCGCCCATGCTCCGGAAATGTTGTTGGTCAAGAAATAGTTGGTCACATCAGCCCAGCCAACAGTATAGTCCTCGGTGATGCCCGACCAAGCGATACCATCAAGTTCGCCGGTTTGAACCGCGACTTCGATGTCTTCCCATGGCAATGTTACCGGAACCACACCGAACTGGGTCAGGAAACGACCGGCAGTCGGGAAGGTAAAGACGCGCTTGCCCTTAAGATCGGCAAGCGAGCGGATCGGATCTTTGGTGGCGAAATGGCAAGGATCCCATGACCCGGCCGAGATGTGTTTGACGCCAACTTTGGAATACTCTTCGTCCCAGATTTCATTCAAACCGTATTGGTTGAACAACACAGGCACATCCAGTGAATAGCGCGACCCAAACGGGAAATAGCCACCAAACACGGTGACTTCTGTCGGTGAGGCCATGCTGTCATCATCCGACTGCACCGCATCAATCGTACCGCGTTGCATGGCGCGGAACAATTCGCCCGTGGGGACCAGCTGATCGCCCATGAACAGTTCGATTTGCATACGGTCGCCAGCAATCTTGTTGAACATATTGATCGCAGGAGTCACCACATGATCCGCCAGTGCCGACCCCGCATAGGTCTGCATCCGCCATTTGATCGTGGATTGCGCCAGGGCTGGTGTGGCCAAAGCCGCAGCCGGGGCAATTGTTGCCGCCCCTTGGATAAATTTACGTCTTGTTGTCATGTCTTTTCTCCTTGATAAAATTCCGACCCCTTAGCAGGGTTCTTATTCAGTTTTATTTTCCGTACACATAATCAGGTAACCATAACGCGATCTGTGGAAATATCATCACCAGGCTCAGCGCCAGCACCATCACCAAGGCAAATGGAATGATTGATATGTAAATATCGCGCAGTCCGATTTCCGGAGGAGCCATTGCCCGCATCAGAAACAAATTATAGCCGAATGGCGGCGTCATATAGGCGATTTGCGTGGTGATCGTATACAACACACCATACCAGATCAGATCAAAGCCAAGTGACCCCACAAGCGGCACATACAGCGGTGCCACAATCACCAGCATAGCCGTATCATCCAAAAATGTCCCCATAATGATAAAGCTAAGCTGCATCAGAATCAGGATGGTCCAGGGGCTTAGGCCCAATTGCTCGGTGAACAGATCACCAATGACCTTGACCGCGCCCAACCCATCAAAAATCGCTCCGAACCCAAGAGCCGCCAGAATTATCCACATGAACATGCAGGAAATTGCCATGGTTTGACGCACTGATACTTCGAACACCTCGCGGGTCATACGCCCCTTGAGTATTGCCGCAATAAACGCCGTCATCGCCCCAATCGCCGAACTTTCCACAAGCGAGGTCCAGCCGTTGACAAACGGCACCATCATTGCACCAAAAATCACCAGCGGAAGAAGACCCGCGCGCAACAGCCGCAGCTTTTCCGCCATTGGAACATTGCGTTCATCTTCGGGCAACACCGGGCCAAGTTCGGGCTGGATGCGGCAGCGTACATAGATATAGATGATGAACATCGTCGCCATCATCAGCCCCGGAACCGCCCCCGCAAGCCATAGTTGCCCGACCGGTTGGCGCGCGATCATCGCATAAAGCACCAGCACTACAGAGGGCGGCACCAGAATACCCAGACTTGATCCGGCCTGAATGACGCCAGTGACCATCACCTTGTCATACCCCCGCCGCAGCAATTCCGGCAATGCAATCGTGGCGCCAATGGCCATGCCAGCCACCGACAATCCGTTCATCGCCGATATCAGCACCATCAGACCGATTGTCCCGATTGCAAGACCTCCGCGTACTGGCCCCATCCAGACGTGGAACATCTTGTACAGATCGTCGGCAATCTTGGATTCCGACAAAACATAACCCATGAAAATGAACATCGGCAGCGTCAGCAGCGGGTACCATTTCATCAGCTTCATGGCGGCAGCAAAGGGGATATCAACACCCCCCGTGCCCCATAACATCACCCCCGCAAACGCTCCGACAAAGCCAATTGCCCCAAACACCCGCTGTCCGGTCAAAAGCATCAGCATCATCGAGCTGAACATAAGTATGGCGATCATTTCATAAGGCATTTACAAGTCCTCGCCACGAATACGGCCAATATCACGCAGTAATTCAGCCATGGCCTGCAACAACATAAGTGTCACCCCAACGCACAACATGGATTTGACCGGCCACATCACCGGACGCCACGCGGTCGAGGACCGCTCCATATGGCCCAGCATGTCACGCGCAGCTTCGATGCCTTCGGTAATGAATGTCACGAACAAGTCCTTGAAAAAGACAAACGGTTCCAGGCCGAAATAGCCCAGCGAATAGGCGGTTGACCCCACAGCGCCGTAAAGCAGCACACCCAGATAGAACATCAGGAAAAATACCGTGACCGCATCAAACCAGGCTTTGGTTTTGACTGACCAGCCACCATAAAACAGATCCATTCGCACGTTTGATCCCAACTGAATCGAATACGGACCACCCAGAATATAATAGGCGACCAT
>JAHRVZ010000065.1 GCA_019090405.1 Paracoccaceae bacterium | reverse complement strand
GCCCGCGATAATATCAGGCTTCAACAGCAGTCAGCTGATCTGACCAAGCTTCGGTTTAACAACGGGGTAACGACAGAACTGGACGTGCAGGAGTCTACGACGCTGCTGAACAATACCAAAGCGATGGTTCCCGGATTGGAAAGCGATTTGCAGCAGTCCAAAAACGCGTTGGCTGTGTTGCTGGGCAAACCGCCATCAGCAATGTCCGGCGTGCTAAGCCAACCTGGCCGTATCCCGCGCGCGCGATCAAACATTGCCGTGGGATTGCCAGCAGAATTGCTGCGCCGCCGCCCCGACGTGCGCGCCGCCGAACTTGAGGCTGCGATGCAGTCGGCACAGGTTGGGATTGCACTGTCCGATCTATACCCGCAATTCATTTTATCCGGCGCAATTGGCCTTCAGGCGTCGGCCGGCAATACCCTGTTTAATTCAGACAGCGGCACCGGACTGCTAAGTGCCGGGGTGGTCTGGAATCTGTTCAATTATGGTCGGATCAAAAACAATGTCCGGGCACAGGACGCGGCGTTTCAGGCGCTTGTCGCCAATTATCAAAACACGGTGATTGTCGCCTATTCCGAAGTCGAAAACGCAATGGTTGCCTATTATCAGGCGCGCAAGCAGGTTGGGTTCTACCAGAAAAGCTCCGATGCGGCCCGTAAGGCCGCCGAGATCGCCACAAGCCAGTACAAAGATGGCATTGCCGACTATTCACGGGTGCTGAACGCATTGCAGGCGCTTTTGAGTGCGCAGGCCAATCTGATTGATGCCCGCGCGCAGGTCTCGTCAAACCTTGTTGCGGTTTACAAAGGTTTGGGCGGCGGTTGGCAAATCCGTCAGGGGCAGGAATTTTTGCCTGATACGGTTCTAAAGGAAATGGCGTATCGCACCGATTGGGGGGATTTGTTGGAAAGAGATCCAACAAAAGAGCGTTTTCAATAGCCCTGAAAGCCGTCACAGGAGAGCATGAATATGCAAGTCACAAGCGGTATGATCGGGCACGGGTTCTACAACGACAATTCTGCGCCTCAGCTTTCGGCGATATCCTATGTGCTTCCGTGGCTGGACGCCGCTGTTGACGGGTTGGATTTAGGCGCTGAAACTTCGACCGTTGGACTTGTTGATTTTGGTTGCTCAGAGGGCAAGAACTCGGTCGCGCTTTCAAAGCGACTTATTGCGGCGGTTCGCAAAACCAGCGATTTGCCCATTCAGACGATTCATAGCGATCTGCCGACCAATGATTTTTCTGAATTGTTTTTGCGCCTTGCATCCAACTCAGAGGCGGGATTTGACGATGACCGCGTGTTTTCGGCGGCGGTTGGCGGGTCAATGTTTGACCAGCTTTTGCCACCAAATTCGGTACATTTTGCAACGACTTTCAACGCCATTGGTTTTCTAAGCGATCGACCGGTGGACCAGCTTGCGGGCTATATTCTGCCGAACGGACCTAGCAAACAGCGCGGTGTTGGACAGGTAACAAAAGCCGAGAAAAAGATATTTGCAGACCAAGCGTATACTGACCTGCAGGAATTTGCCCGCGCCCGTGCCGCCGAACTTGTTACCGGCGGTAAATTGCTGATTCAGGTGTTTGGGGCAGGGGACGAATTTCGGACATGTGATGGGTTGTATGATGTGCTGAACGATGCAGTTCTTGACGCTGTTGAGCAGGGAATGATCAATCAGGACGACTATGATCAGTATTATCAACCGGTCTATTTCAGAACATTGCAAGAGTTGAGAGCGCCGTTTTTTGACCCGGAATCAGATGTGTCCAGACTGTTCACGCTTGAACAGTCTGAGTGTTACGAAGTGCCAGTTCCGTTTGTGCAAGAGTATGAAAAGACTAGAGATATTGATGCTTATGCGGCAGCTTATACCAACTTTTTCCGGGCCTTCACCGAGGCCGTTCTGAGGTTGAATTTTGCAACGCACCCGTCGTTGGACAGGTTTGTTGAATTTGTGTTTGACCGATCTGAACAACTTGTCCGGGAATTTCCACAGCGATACGAATTTCATTATGTCGCGGTGGCGGTTCTTTTAAGCAGAAACGCCAACTGCTGAGCCACCACATCCAAGACGTCTTCAAAATGCTTGTCAGCAGACCTTTGCGGTGCCTATGATTTCTTAGGTCAGGTCGTTTGAAATATTATGAGTGAATAGGAACCCCCATGAAGAAACTTATGATCGTAGCACTTTCAATTTCTTATGCGGTTTCGGCAAATGCCAGCAGCCACGAGTCCGAAGAAATTGAACAGCTGAAAGAGTATTGCGCACCAGACGTAGTGCGACTGTGCCCTGATGTATCTTACGGTGATGGCGCGGTTAAAACCTGCCTTAAGAAGAACAAAAACGAGCTTTCGGTGGGATGTGCTGAAGCTCTGAAAAAACTTAAGAAATAGTATACGCGCGGGCCGCGCTGATTACAGGCGGCTATCGCTGTCCTGTTTGTCAAAAATGCCTTTGAGATCCATAAAAACGCTGTTCTGCTTGCCAAGGCGACGCAGTACAGCGGGGTTTTCCTGTTTGAATTCCTGATGCGGCACCGCCAGTAATACCCCGTCATACTGGCCCGGTTGCGGGTCTCTTACCAGTTTGAGACCATACAGTTTTTCGGCCTCATCCGCATCCGCACGCGGGTCATGCACGTCGATTGTCGCGCCGTATTCCTGTAGTTCATTGATGACATCAACAACTTTGGTGTTGCGCAGATCAGGGCAATTTTCCTTGAACGTCAGCCCCAATATCAGAACCTTTGCACCGTTCACCTGAATGCCCTTTTTCAGCATGGCTTTGACCAGTTTGCCGGCAACATATGCCCCCATGCCATCATTCATCCTTCGACCGGCAAGAATGATTTCGGGATTATAGCCCAAATCCTGCGCTTTGTGGGTCAGGTAATACGGGTCAACACCGATGCAGTGGCCACCAACAAGTCCCGGCTGAAAGGCAAGGAAATTCCATTTCGTCGCCGCCGCCTTAAGCACGTCATTGGTGTCGATACCCATCTTGTCAAAGATGATCGCCAGTTCGTTCATAAAGGCGATGTTCAGGTCGCGTTGCGCATTTTCGATGACTTTGGCCGCTTCGGCTACGCGGATCGACGGGGCTTTGTAGGTGCCGGCAGTAATGATTTCGCGATACAGCGCGTCGATTTGTTCGGCAACGTCCGGGGTCGAGCCGGATGTGACCTTTTTGATATCTGGCAAACGGTGCTGCGTGTCACCCGGGTTAATGCGTTCCGGGCTGTAGCCTACGTAAAAATCTGTGTTCAACGTCAACCCCGACTGCTGCTCAAGGATGGGAACACAGTCATCTTCGGTGGCGCCGGGATAGACCGTGGATTCATAAACCACGATATCGCCGGGTTTAAGCAGTTTTCCGACTGTCTCTGAGGCGGTCAAAAGCGGTCGCAAGTCAGGCTTGTTGTATTGATCAATCGGCGTTGGCACGGTGACAATGTAAACATTGCAATCAGCAATTGCGGCCGGATCGGTCGTAAAGGTCAGCTGCGCTGCACCCAGTTCCTGCGGGCTGACTTCGCCGGTTTTATCCTGCCGGGCCTTGAGCTCATCAATACGCAGCGGGTTCAGGTCAAAGCCAACAACGCTCCGCTGCTTGCCAAATTCCACAGCAAGCGGCAGGCCGACATAGCCAAGGCCGATAACGGCAATTTTTATTGATTTTTGGTCAAACATTTCTGGCCCAAACTATTAAACATCTACAGACTGCGTCACGATGTAGTTTCAATTGGCGGCCAACCCAAGTTCTTTTTCGGGCAGCCCCGCCATTAGCCCGGCCATTGCAGACCAAAAGGCAAGCACAATTGCAAATTGCGTCTTTGAAGAATAAACCAATTGGAACAGGGTCATCCACCCAATTTCGATAACCAGAATCAAATTGCAGGGCAATCATCCGATATGGCATCTCAAAATGACACAGCACCACGTATTCTGATTACAGGCACCGCCGGGTTTATCGGGTTCCATCTGGCCAAATTACTGCTGGACGAGGGGTTTCGGGTGCACGGCTATGACGGGATGACCGACTACTATGATGTCAGGTTAAAGCAACGCCGCCACGCAACATTGCTGCAAAAACCCAATTTCACCATGACCGAGGGCATGCTTGAAGATCAGGTTTTGCTGGACCGGATTGCAGATGACTTTGACCCGGAAATCATCGTGCATCTGGCCGGGCAGGCGGGTGTGCGCTATTCGCTTGAAAACCCGCGGTCGTATCTGGACAGCAATGTGATCGGCACTTTCAATGTGATGGAGGCGGCGCGGCGGCTTGAGGTGAAACACCTGTTGATGGCCTCGACCTCATCGGTTTATGGCGCCAATACCGAGATGCCGTTTGACGAGATGGAAAAGGCGGATCACCAGCTTACGATTTATGCGGCGACCAAAAAGGCCAATGAAAGCATGGGTCACGCCTATGCGCATTTGTGGAATCTGCCGACCACGATGTTCCGCTTTTTTACGGTCTATGGTCCCTGGGGTCGCCCTGATCTGGCACTGTATAAATTCGTTGATGCGATACTGGAAAACCGGCCAATCGACATTTACAACAACGGCGACATGTACCGCGATTTCACCTATGTTGACGATCTGGTGCGCGGCATTCGTCTGCTGATTGATGCGGTTCCGGTGCGCCCCGAAGACGGAGTTGTGCCTGACGGCGACAGCCTGTCTCCTGCGGCACCTTATCGGGTGGTCAATATTGGCAATTCCGACAAGGTGCGGTTGCTGGATTTTGTTGATGCGATCGAGGATTGTCTGGGCCAGAAGGCCATTCGCAATTACATGCCGATGCAAATGGGCGATGTGCCTGCGACATGGGCCAATGCGGATTTGCTGAAAACACTCACCGGGTATCAACCCCAGACCGATTTCCGCGATGGCATCGCAAAATTTGTCGACTGGTTTCGCGACTATTATGACAAATAAAGGCTCAGGGATTTGCTGGTGCTAACAGGATGAACCATCCCCACCTGTTCAGACTCACGTGGTCTTTGCAACATTTTGCACGGTTTGGAAAATGTTGATGGTAAGGGTTTGCCTTGACTGAGTGGTACGTTAGAATCGCAAAATGCAGTCGCTTTCGGGTGCCGATTACGGTTTCGCCTTTGTAAGCAGATGTTGCGTTAGCGAAGGAACAAGACATATGAAATTTTATGATTCTCTGGAAACGCGCTCGGCGGATGAACGGGCAGCGGATCAGGCTGTTGCGATAGCCGCGCAGATTGAGCGGGTGAAAGATGTGCCCGGTTACAAAGGCGCGTTTCAGGGGCTGAATTCCGCCGATTACAGCGATGTGGCGGCCCTTGCGACACTGCCGGTTTTGCGCAAATCCGAACTTGGCAAAGCACAGGCGGCGAACCCGCCTTTTGGTGGATTTACCACTAAACCTGCGTCGGGGTTTGGCCATGTGTTTCAGTCTCCGGGTCCGATTTATGAACCGGGTGGGATCGACAACGACTGGTGGCGGTTTGGCCGCGTCCTGCATGCCGTGGGCATCGGACCGGGCGACATAGTACAGAATTGTTTTAGTTATCATTTGACCCCTGCGGGCATGTTGTTTGAAAGCGGCGCGCGCGCGGTTGGCGCGGCGGTATTGCCCGCTGGTACTGGTCAATCCGAACTGCAGGTCGCGGCGGCGCGCGATGTGGGGGTGACGGCCTATGCTGGGACGCCTGATTTCCTGAAGGTCATATTGGATAAAGCCGATGAAATGGGTGTTGCGCTGTCCATCACCAAGGCGACAGTTGGAGGCGGCGCCCTGTTTCCTTCGATGCGCGCCGAATATGCCGATCGGGGCATCGCCTGTCTGCAGTCCTATGGCACCGCTGATCTGGGCAACATCGCGTATGAAAGCTGTTCGATGGAGGGCATGATCGTTGATGAACATATGATCGTTGAAATCGTCACGCCCGGCACTGGCAATCCCGTGCCAGCAGGCGAAGTTGGCGAGGTTTTGGTCACGTCCTTGAACCCGGACTATCCGCTTATCCGGTTTGCTACAGGCGATCTAAGTGCCTTGATGGCGGGCCAAAGCCCCTGTGGCCGCACCAATATGCGCATCAAGGGTTGGATGGGCCGCGCGGATCAGACCGCCAAAATCAAGGGTATGTTTGTGCGCCCTGAACAAGTGGCCGCGCTTGTCGCGAAACACGACGAGATTGCCAAAGTTCGGGTCATTGCCAGCCGTCAGGGTGAAATGGATGTGATGACAGTTCAGATCGAAGCCTCTGGCGGGGATGAATCGGCATATGCGGCCACGATCAAAAATGTGCTAAAGCTAAAGGGAACGATTGAGATAGTCGCGTTGGGGTCTCTGCCCAAAGACGGTCTGGTGATCGAGGATCAGCGCAGCTACGACTGATTGCGGAGACCTAAATGGCTGATTTTGTGATAAATCCACCCCCAACTCCGGTAATTCCGGTGGTTGGGGGGCCGTTTGACAAGGGCAGCGCGTTCCCTGTCCGCCGGGTATATTGCATTGGCCGCAACTATGCCGCCCACGCCGTAGAAATGGGCCATGATCCGGACCGCGAGGCACCGTTCTTTTTCCAGAAAAACCCAGAAAATCTGGATAACAGCGGGACATTCCCCTACCCAACCCAAAGCAAAGATGTGCATTACGAAGCCGAACTGTTGGTTGCATTGAAATCCGGCGGAACAAACATCAAAACCAAGGACGCGCTGGGTCATGTTTGGGGTTATGCGCCAGCGCTGGACATGACGCGCCGCGATCTTCAGGGGCAGGCAAAGAAAATGGGCCGACCGTGGGAGATTGGCAAAGCATTTGAACGGTCGGCCCCGGTTGGCCCGCTTCGGTCTGTGGATGATGTTGGTCATTTGGACGCGGGATTGATTGAGCTAAGGCTAAATGGTGAAATCAAACAGACCGGCGACATGAACCAGATGATCTGGAAAGTGCCGGAAATGATTTCCTATCTGTCTGACTATTTTGAACTGGCTGCGGGCGATGTCATCATGTCTGGAACCCCTGCAGGGGTTGGGCCGGTTCAGCGCGGCGATGAGATTGCGGTGACGATACAAGGACTTGATGATCTGATCGTCAAAGTTACCTGAACATCTGGCAGCCCAAATATATCGAAACGTGGATATTTGGATTGGGAAAAATCGTGCTTGCGTTAGCCGCATTTCTGCTGTCGGATCGCGCTAGCAGTGATCGGTCAAATGACGCGGATCAATGGCGAAATTGATACGGAGCACTTGACCACATGTCCAATAACAGTCCGAAATCCTTAGAAAAATCTGGCCTTAAACGTCGCCATGGGGGCAGCATTCTGGCCGACCAACTGGCCATTCTTGGCGCAGAAAGAATTTTTTGCGTTCCGGGCGAAAGCTATCTTGGTTTGTTGGATGGGCTGTATGATCACGTGGATGATATTGACGTGATCACCTGCCGTCATGAAGCCGGTGCCTCAAACATGGCCGAGGCCTATGGCAAATTGACCGGCAAACCCGGTATCTGTGCCGTGACACGGGGTCCGGGCGCAACCAACGCATCCAACGGGGT
>JAHRVZ010000064.1 GCA_019090405.1 Paracoccaceae bacterium | reverse complement strand
TCGGGTGCTGCGCTGGCGATCAACATTCTCAAAAGCGCCGTGGCCTGTCACAGCGGCATGGCAACCTTTGGCGAAGCAGGCGTTTCGGACAGTTAGATCAGGATAAGAATGAGGTCAGGCCTTTTTGGCCTCATTCTCGGCTGCTCGGGTTAGCAGGGCGGCTTCCAGGTCTTTTTCCAGCTCTTTTGAGCGGGCAATATAGGCCGCGTTTTCAGCAGGCGAGACTTTGGGATCCCACACATCGGCCAATTGCCGGATTGTATGGCGATCATGGGCATAAAAGGTCGATTCCGCCTCGGCGGCTTCGAATTCGGACAGCCCAACATTTTCAAGCACATAGCGTCCGGCCCGTAACGAACTGTCAAACATTTCGCGCACGATGTCATCGGCCCCGGCGGCGTATAGTTCGAACACATGGTTTCTATCGCGCGCGCGCGCAACAATGTGCAAATCGGGCCGCTGGCGTCGGGCAAATGACACCAGTTTGGTGACGGCGGTTTTGTCATCCATTGCCACAACCAGCACCTTTGCTTTGGGCAGACCTGCGGCTTTTAACAGTTCGGGTCTGGTTGGGTCGCCTAGAAAACCTTTGACCCCAAACCGGCGCATCAACTGGATGGTTTGCATGTCGCTGTCCAGCACCACGGTTTTAAAGCCACTGGCCTGTACCAACCGGTTGACGATCTGCCCAAAACGGCCAATTCCCGCAATGATAACAGTTCCTTGTTCGTCGATAGTATCGGCTTTGTATTCGGTTTTGGGCGACGACATTCGCCGCGAAATGAATTCGTAGAGGATGAATAACAGCGGCGTGATCAACATCGACAGCGCAATCACCAACAACAGCTTTTCCGACAATTCAACCGGCATCACCCCCTGTTGCAGCGAAAAGGCGACCAGCACAAAGCCAAATTCACCCGCTTGCGCCAGTCCCAGCGTGAATAGCCAGCGATCGCGGCCATGCAGCTTGAAGGCACGCCCAATAAGATAAAGCACGATGCCTTTGGCAAGGATCACCAGCAAAGCCAGCCCGATCAGATCGCCCATATCCGCAAAGAAGGCGTCAAAATTGAAACCGGCACCGACGGTGATGAAAAACAGGCCCAACAACAGACCCTTGAACGGTTGCAAGTCGCTTTCCAATTCGTGGCGGAATTCGCTGTTGGCCAGAACAACTCCGGCCAGAAAGGCGCCCAGTGCCGGGGACAGGCCAACAAGCACCATCAAAAGGGAAATCCCCACCACAATCAGCAGTGCCAAGGCGGTATACATTTCGCGCAGATTTGCCGAATGGATGAACCGGAACAACGGGCGGGTCAGATAGATACCGGCCAGAATAACCGCGCCCACCATCCCGATTGTCACCAGCGTCACACCCCATCCGGGCAAGCCTTGTACCAGCGACAATTCTCCATGCCGGGCCGCCTCATGGGCAAGTCCGCGGTCGATTGAACCATCGCTGGCAATGCGGATAATCGCGTCTCCGGCCAACAAAGGTAAAAATGCCAAAATCGGGATCACCGCGATATCCTGCGTCAGCAACACCGAAAACGAAGCGCGCCCACCGCCGGTCTGCATAAGCCCCTTTTCCGACAGGGTTTGCAGCACAATCGCGGTTGATGACAGCGACAGCGCCAATCCAATCGCCAGCGACTCATTCCAAGGCCTGCCCATCGCCATTGCCGCAGCCATCAGCGCCACCGTGCTGAGAACGATTTGCAGTCCCCCCATGCCGATCAGCCGATGACGCATATCCCAAAGTGCGCGTGGTTCCAGTTCAAGGCCGATCAGGAACAGCATCATGATGATGCCAACCTCGGCAAAATGGTTCAAACCTTCGATATTGGTTCCGATAAGCCCCAGCACCGGGCCAATAATTATTCCGGCAGCGAGATACCCCAGCACCGAACCCAGCCCAAGCCGCGCCGCAATCGGCACCGCAATGACGGCAGCAGCAAGGTAGACCGTGGCTTGAAACAGGATGGTATCCATGTGGTTTTGGTCTTCCTTAAGTTGGCAATGGGGCGTCGCGTTTTGGTTGGTCCATAACGATCTGGCTTTGCACCCGTGACACCGCAGGATGGGGTAACAATACCTCGTGTATCAAAGTGTTCAACGCCGGAAGGTCCGCGCAATAAACACGAAGCAGATAATCGGCATTCCCGGTCATGGTCCAGACGCTGGTGACTTCGCGCCGCAGGTTGACCAATCGGGTAAAACTGGCGGATTGTTCCGGGCCGTGCGTGTTCAGATGTACCTGCACAAAACCCTGCACATGCAGGCCAAGCTTTTGTGGATCAAGCCGCGCCGCATAGCCCTGAATATAGCCCTCGGCCTCAAGCCGTTGTCGACGACGACCAGCCTGACTTGGGGATAAATTCAGCAATTCTCCCAATTGGTGAGCCGTCAGGTGGGCATTTTTTTGCAAAGCAGCCAGCAGTCGGGTGTCTGTATCATCCAGCATATGCGGCGTTTTCCCAAAAAATTACCATATAGCGCGAAGTTTACGCGAGATTAACACAAAATTTACCAATATACGCGCAGAAATCGCGTTGTTTTGCGCCTATCTAACACTTAGCGAACAACTTGCAACAGGAGACATCTTTATGGGCCCATTTCCGCACAACGCAGCAAAATCACAAATCACTGACGACAATCCTGCGGGCACTGATGGCTTTGAATTTGTCGAATTCGCGCATCCTGATCCACAGAAGTTGCGCGAATTGTTTGATCGGATGGGCTATGCGTTAACCGCCCGTCACAAGACCAAAGCAGTCGAGTTGTGGCAGCAGGGTGACGTCACCTACGTGCTGAACGCCGAACCCGGCAGTTTCGCCGCGCGATTTGTTGACAAACACGGACCCTGTGCGCCGTCGATGGGCTGGCGGGTGGTGGATGCTCAAAAGGCGTTTGACCACGCGGTTTCCAAAGGGGCTGAACCCTATCTGGGCGACGGTAAAACCATGGATTTGCCGGCCATCAAAGGTATCGGAGGCTCGCTGATATACTTTATAGATCAGTATTACGACACCAGCCCCTATAACGCCGAATTTGACTGGCTTGGACAGTCCAAGCCGCGTGGCGACGGGTTCTATTATCTTGATCACCTGACCCACAACGTGTTCAAGGGCAACATGGACAAATGGTTCGCATTTTACGGTGATCTGTTCAATTTCAAACAAATCCGGTTCTTTGATATTCAGGGGAAACATTCGGGTCTGTTTAGCCGCGCGTTGACCTCGCCCTGCGGGCGCATTCGCATTCCGATCAACGAAGATCGCGGTGAAACCGGACAGATCGTGTCCTATCTGAAAAAGTACAAAGGCGAAGGCATCCAGCATATCGCGGTGGGGACTGACGATATCTATGCCTCGACCGACCGGGTTGCCGACAAAGGCATCAAATTCATGCCCGGCCCGCCAGACACATATTACGACCTAAGCCATAATCGCGTGAAGGGTCACAAGGAACCTGTTGAAAAAATGAAGAAATTCGGCATCCTGATTGATGGAGAGGGGGTCGTGGATGGCGGCGAAACCCGTATCCTTTTGCAAATCTTCTCGAAGACGGTGATTGGGCCTATCTTTTTTGAGTTCATTCAGCGCAAAGGTGATGATGGGTTCGGCGAAGGTAATTTCAAAGCCTTGTTTGAATCCATCGAGCAGGAACAGATCGACAATGGGGAAATTGTTGCTACCTGATAAATCGACCTTAGCTGCTGGGGATTTTCAGTGTCATGCTGCGACCACCTTTCTGATAGCGCAATTCGCTGTCGCTGATGGCTAGAATGCGGCCGCCGTCGATACTGTCGCCGACTTTGACTTTCTTGTACCGACCGCTTGGCAAGCGCACGAGCGCGCGGCGGTCGGCAGGCGTGCCATAAACCCCGATCAGATTGATTTTGCGAAGGTTGATCGCATTGTCCAGCGTTGCCTGGCGTGCCACCGAGGCCGATGAAGGGATCTTTGGGGTCACTGTTCTGGGCGCGATTGTCGCAACCTGCGAAATATTCGCCGTTGAACCCAAATTTGCGGTTCGGGAGGTCAATTCCAAATCTGCGGGCCTAAGCAATGGCTTAACCGACACGGCAACTGCAAGTTTGGTACCAGCAGTCTGTGATGGGTCGGCAACCTTTGGCAGTTCGGGGCGCATCAGGGGGCGCACCCGTCCTAGTTCGGTGCGGGTTAGCCCGCCCAGTTTCGCGCGCTCATTCTGTTCTACCAGATCTTCGGGCCGAGACAGCGGGCGCAACCGGGCAAGATAGGTTTGTACTTGTTCTGCCTCAGCTTCCGGGTCGTCCCGCGCCGGGGTTGGTGGTGGTCGGGCAGGGGGCTGGCCCAGATAAACGATCACCCCATCAGGATTGACCGTTCCATTAACAGAAGGAGTAACCAGCCCACGCGCATCCAGCGCAAATTCAGTTCCCACCGCCACGGGCGAAGCGACCGATCCCGGCACAAAATCCGTATTCAGGCTGGCGAGCGAAGGCAAAGCCACGGCGTCATGGGATAGGTCTGTGCGATCAATCGAGGCAATATACAAATCGTCCAGACCAATGATTGCCGGTGTCTCCAACTCTTGCGGCGCATCATGTTCAGGGTAGGTTACAACCTCTATCGGGGCGATCCCGGCTTTGGTGTTGGCGGTTGGTTGCTCTGTCTCGCGCATCGCGTCCAGGACCGCGGCATCGGTATCAGTTAAATTTGGCTCGATGGGTGGCAAAGATGCGATAACCGGCGTTTCCTCAAGGGGTTCCGGTTCTTCCGCAAGTTCTGATTCGGCGGGATCAAGAAACAGCCATTCTGACAGTTTAGTATCCATGAACAACGAGGCCCAGGCTGCAACCCCCGCCAGAAACAGCAGCAACATGGCGGTCAGAATAAGGCCAAGATAACGGGGTTTTCCACCAACTTTAGGTTCTGTTCGAGCTCCGAACACCGTCATGCGCTGGGTTTCGTCTGGTGCGTCGACAAGACTGGCAACAGCCGTTGGCAATTCTATCGGAGCCACACGATGCACCGGAGGTGCAATCTGAGTCGCAGTCGGGGTCGGGGCCGGGGTAGCTGACTTGTTTTTGCGACGACTAAGAAAGCCACCTTTTGTTTCGGGTGTTTCTACCTTTGGGGCCGCAATGGATTCGTTTTTCAGAGACGGTACAGGAACCTCAGTCGTATTCGAACGCGTAGTCGCAGGCGCATCCAGATGACGCATTGCCCCGGACAAAGATGGCGTCGCATCCGGGGATTGCGTGCCGTCTGTTTGCAGTGCTGCGATCGTGGGTGTGATCGTGGGTGGGGCCTTGGGGACAGGTTGCAAGTCAGGTTCGACCACAGGCTTTGCAAGCACTTGGGCCGGTGGAGCACTGTCCTGAGCAGGTGCTTTGCGGCGTCGACTGGCAAATCCCACCGCTGGTATTTCTGACTCAGGTTCGGGTTCAGGTTCAGGATCACGCTGGGGTGCAAACTTAGGAATATCTGCCATGCCAACCACGATGACGGCGACATTGTCTGCTTCGACGCGATCATCACCAAGGAAACCCGCAGCATGCGAGGTCGGGCCGAAATGCGGCTCACCCAGATATAAATTGTCGCCGGGGATCGCCACAAAACTGACCGGATTGAACAAATGCTCGACCGCAAATGCCTCGGCTTCGGCCAGTGTTTCACGGGCGACGGCGGCAACATGGGTCATGTCGCCCTCGACCGAGATGTCAAAGGCCAGTTTCGCCAGCGGATAAGGCGTTGCCCCATCCAATGCCGCCAATACCATCTCGGTACGCGCACCATCCGTTGCACTGCCGGTTTCAATCGTCAGATAGCGGATTTGTTCGTTTGGGATTATAAGTTTGCAGCACAATTCACCCGGTGCAAGCCGCCCTGCCTTGTCACGCAGGTCAGCAAGTGCTGCAGCAAGATCGGTATTGTCCAATGAAACATCACCGATCATCCGCCACCCGCCGGCTGCCCGGTGCAGCAGCGAGATACCTTCAAACGACAAAGTGAGCGCGAACCCCGGTTTCATTTTTCGGCTATTCCATCCAATTTCAAGAGCGCACTAACGAACGCCCCATGCACCAGTTTAGAGCAGGAGCTTGCTGAGGAAAAGAAAAACACACAACTTAGATTTGCCAAGACCTGTCTGATGCGTGCATTCTGCGCAAATATGATGCAATCAAAAAGGAATTTACGAGTGAAAAACCTGATTTATATCCTGACGGCACTATCTTTTTCGGTTGCCGGAGCCGCAATGGGCGACCCCATACAGCGACAAATTACAGTGACCGGAACCGGCCAGATTGCGGCTGTACCTGACATGGCAACAATCACCCTTGGCGTCACCAACGAAGCCGCCGAAGCCG
>JAHRVZ010000063.1 GCA_019090405.1 Paracoccaceae bacterium | reverse complement strand
TAGAGATGGGCAGTCGGTTGAAAACCCGCCGGGGTAAATCGCTGTATGACTATTGGCGCGATCAATTATCCAAGGCGTTGAATGCGCAGGCCGAAATGGTCGGCACGGATGTTTTGGTAAACTGTGCCAGTCAGGAATATTTCGGGGCGGTTGCAGCAAAATCGCTAAAATTGCGGGTGGTTACGCCAGTGTTCAAAGAGGACAAAGGCAATGAGCCGGTGATCGTAAGTTTTTTCGCAAAACGCGCGCGCGGGGCGATGGCACGGTATATCGTGCAGAACCGATTGACGGATCCAGCCGGTTTGATCGAATTTGATTCGGGTGGATATGTCTATAGTGCAGAATTGTCCGAAACGGATCGTCCGGTATTTGTGCGCCCTTATGCGTCGGTTGCTGATGAAGCATAAGTAACCAATTCGATCAGGCATCGTTGGGCGCAATTGGTTGAACGTCTTCTGGATAATGTGCTTGAATTCGTTCGTGAATGGCCGCTTTTCGTAGCGGCTTTGTCATATAGTGATCCAATCCCGCAGCGAGAATTGCATCGGAATCCCCATCCATTGCATGGGCCGTCAAGGCGATTATCGGGACATGCCCGCCCTGAGTCGCCTCTAGTTTTCTGATCTCGCGCGTGGCCTCTTTGCCGTCCATTTTAGGCATGGAAATGTCCATGAATATCATATCGGGCTGGAATTCCGTAAAGGCGGCAACCGCTTCGATACCGTTTTTGGCAAACTGAATTTCGATATTCAGGGTTTTGACCATTTTGCGAAAAACCAACTGGTTGGTTTTGTTGTCTTCTGCGGCCAAGACGCGCATTAGACGGGGCTTATCTGTCGGTTCGGGTAATTCAGTTTGTTGACTGGTTTCTTTGACTTCTTCCGTTGGTTGGGGCGCCTCATCCGCTTGCGAACCGCGTGTCTTTAGGTCGATCAAGCGGGTAAACAATTCGTTGCGTGAAAGCGGTTTTTGCAGGATTGCGTGCAAATATTGGCGTGCCGGATCGTTCTGCGCGAACCCCGGATTTGAACTGATCAAAAATACCGGCACTTCAGACGACTTACCTGTGCTCAGCGCTTCGGCCAGTTCTATCCCATCCATGCCGGGCATATTGTGTTCAGCAAATACAAAGTCGATGCCATCGCGCATTGTTTCCAGAGCTTCGGCACCAGAAGAACAAATTGTAACCTCGATCCCAAGCTGCCCCAGTTGTTTGTCCAAAATAGTACGGTTGAGAGACTGTTCACCAACAACCATTGCCTGATTTAGACCTTTAGGAAGGGCAGGAGGTTCAGCTTCGGGGCCGTCTGCTTTGGCCATTGTGACCTTGAAACCAAAGACCGATCCTTTGCCCTCTTCGCTGTCGACCCAGATAGAGCCACCCATTTTCCCGATCAGCCGCTGCGAAATTGCCAGGCCCAGGCCGGTGCCTTCGAACTGTCGGTTGCGGTCGTCCTCTACTTGATTGAACTCACCAAAAATGTGTTCAATTTTGTCCTCTGAAATGCCGATTCCAGTATCTTCAATGGAGATGTGAATATTAAAATCATCACCCTTGTCGTGAATGCCAGTGACGCGAATCAGGACATGGCCAGAGGCGGTAAATTTGATGGCATTGCCCAGCAGATTGGTCAAAATCTGACGCATCCGGCCGGGATCACCCACAAAGCGGGTTGGCAGAAACAGATCGAAATCAACCAGAATATCCAACCCTTTATCGCGTGCCGTGGGCTGTAACAGCATAACGACTTCGTGAATACATCGTTCAATATCAAAGGGTTCCGGGTGAAGGATCAGCTTGTCAGCCTCGATCTTGGAATAATCCAGTACATCGTTGATGATGACCAACAATGCCTCTCCCGAGTTTTTGATCGTATTTACATAAAGCAGCTGTTCCTCATCCAGTTCCGAATCGGTGAGCAATTCAGCCATTCCCACAACACCATTCATCGGGGTGCGAATTTCATGGCTCATATTTGCCAGAAAAGCCGATTTCGCGCGGTTTGCAGCCTCGGCCTTTTGCCGCGCGGTTTTCAAATCTGCCTCATAGTGGACGGTTGCCGTGATATTTAGTGCAAGGCTAACGATATCGCCACCATGACCGCGCTGGTCGATCAGTTTAATGTACTCTTGGTTCCACAACCGGATGACAATCGGTTCGGGTGACGGCGATTCCCATCGCTGTGTCATCATGGCGCGCCAATCAGCGGCGCCAAGATTTTCTGTGTTTACAATACCTTCGTCAGTCATCAGTTGCACAATTCGTGCATAAGGTACGCCCGGTAGTACCTCTTCCAGGCCATCAAACAGGCCCAGGTATGCGGTGTTTGCCCCTATCATGGTGCCATCGACATCATAAAAGGCAAAGCCATCCTGAATCGTCTGAATCGAATGCCACAACCGGCGTTCGGCGATTTCAATTTTTTCGTTGGCGACCGTCAGGTCCGATTTGACCTTTTCGTTTTCATCGCGAACCGTGGCAACCTCGGCCTGAGTTTCCCCTATTTGACGGGTCAGGGCCAAAGCATGCCGCCCCAGTTTGCGATTGGCAGCCGAAAGCTCGGACTGTTTGAGTTCCAACAGCCGTTCAGCAGCAAGTCGTGCACGCCGTTCATCGGCTAGTTTGTTGGCAAGGCTCATCCCTGCTGGCTCCGCATGTTTAGCGCCCAGTATTTAGCGCCCAGTAATTGGGTCTTCTTCACCCAACATCAATGAAGTCAGTGAATAAGTGCTTAAAGGAAAAGAAAGTCGGGAATCGTTGCCAAGTCTAGGATGCTTGTGCGACTTTACTGTCAAAGTAGGAGGACACTATGTTACGAGTTGGTTTGGCAATGGTTTTTTGGGCAGCAACTGCCCTAAGTGTTTCGGCGCAAAACGCGGTTCCCGATTTCAGGTATTTTGCAACGCGGGATATGGATTTCTACGGTGCCGATTTGGACCCGCTATTTGACACGGATTACAAGTCTTGCGTTCGTGCCTGCACCAGTAATTCTGCCTGTGAGGCATTTACGTTTAACACTCAGTCAAACGCCTGTTTTCCAAAGCAAGGGGTTAGCGATCAAACGCCCTTTGTCGGCGCTTTTTCGGCGGTCAAAATCCCGACGGATGCAAACCTGCGTAAGGCTGCGAACACGCTGATTGCTGGTTTGTCATTCCTGGGGAAAGATGATCTGAATTTGGCATCCGACACAGCACGAAACCTTGGGTTGCGCCATCCTGCAGGTGGTCAAAACCTTGATACCGCAATAAAAAATGCAAACTCAAGCGCCGCCGCCGGTTCCTCGAAACAGGCCATGGGTTGGACCGGGATCGCGGTGTCACTGACGGATCGGTCAGACCTGTGGACCGAATACGCGCGTCGTTTATTGCTGATCGGTTCTGAAAAGAACAATGATAAACGTAAATACGGAAACCGGGCGGTATCGGCGGCGATCAACGGCTATTTGCGCGGGGCAAATGCAGCTGCTCAGGCCTCGGCACTACTGGTTCTGGCCGACGCATTAGAGAGCGTTGGACGTGGCAAAGACATGATCCCGGCTTTGCGGTTAGCCTATGAGTTACAGCAGCGCAAAGATATTGAAATATCGTTGACCAGGGCCATTGGTAAATATGGTTTTCATGTACTCGACACCTTGGTCGAGGCTGATTCTGCTGCTCCGCGTATTTGTGTTGAATTTTCCGAAAGACTTTCGAAGGCTGGGGTAGATTATGAACCGTTTGTGCAGCTGCCCGAATCTGGTCTGGCGGTTCAGGCGAATGGTAATCAACTGTGTATTGATGGCCTGAAACACGGCACGCGGTATCGGTTAACATTGCGTGAAGGTCTGCCATCCGCCAGCGGAGAGGCGCTGCACAAAGATGTCGAGCTTACCCAATATGTGCGCGACCGTTCGCCCAGTGTTACGTTCCCGGGGCGTTCCTATGTGCTACCGAAATCCGCTGATGCAGCGTTGCCTGTGGAAACGGTCAATGTAAGCACAATAGAGTTGCGGTTACGTAAAGTAAGCGACCGTAATTTACTGCGCGCGGTGCAGGATGGCTATTTTGGACGTCCTTTGTCCTATTGGGAGGATGAACAATTCAATGGTGATATAGCCGATGAAATCTGGGTCGGTACGGCCGAAGTAACAACCGAGTTGAACCGAGACATGACGACTCGTTTGTCGATGGCTGACGCGATTGCCGGTCAATCTCCGGGGATTTATGCGCTAAGTGCCGAGGTTCCGGGCGCTGACCCCTATGATAATCCGGGTGCAACGCAGTGGTTTGTGCTGTCCAATCTCGGCATCAGCACGATGTCTGGAACGGATGGGTTGCACACGCAGGTGCGCGGCTTGTCGGATGCAGCACCCCGGGCTGGCATTAAACTGACATTGTTGTCCCGCGCCAATGCAGTGCTGGGACGGACTGTGACGGATGAAACGGGTTTTGCAACGTTTGAACCGGGATTAACCCGTGGCACAGGGGCTGCGGCTCCGGCGATGGTTTTGGCTGAAATGGGCGATGATGACATCGGTTTCTTATCTTTGACCGACCCGGCCTTTGATCTGTCTGATCGTGGTGTCGAAGGACGCGCGCCTGCCGGGCCGGTGGATGTATTTCTAACCACAGATCGCGGTGCCTATCGCGCTGGCGAGGTCATTCATGCCACTACTTTGACACGCGATGATAAAGTTGCGGCAATCGAGGGGCTGCCGCTGATTGCGATCCTCAGTCGTCCGGACGGGGTGGAATATAGCCGCCTTATTTCAGATGGCGGTAAGGCTGGCGGACATGTGTTTGCCTTGCCGGTTGGCCTTAGTGCGCCGCGCGGGACTTGGCGGCTTGATATCAAATCCGACCCGGATGCACCGGCTTTGGCCACTCAGACTGTATTGGTCGAGGACTTCCTGCCAGAACGCATTGACTTTGATCTTGCCCTGCCAGACGCGCCCTTGCGCCCCGGTGACACGCCGCCTTTGTCTATCGACGCGCGCTATTTGTTCGGTGCTCCGGGCTCTGATCTGAGCATCGACGGGCAGGTGATCTTAAGCAGCGCAAATTCTGTGGCGGCATGGCCGGGCTATCAGTTTGGCCGGTATGACGTGCGCGGTACTGCGCAAAGCAGCTATTTTGGAGGCGAACGAACAGACGCCAATGGACAGGCAATCGTTCCGCTGGAATTGCCGGTATCCGACGCGACAGGTCAACCATTGATCGCGACAGTGATTGCACGTTTGGCAGATGGATCTGCCCGCCCTGTCGAACGTCGCCTGACAGCAGATGTTCGACCGGATTCGCCTGTTATTGGCATCAAACGGATGTTTGACGATGTGGTCGCGGAAGGCAGCGAAGCCGGGTTTCAGATCATCGGGTTGTCGCCAGACCTTGAACCTTTGGAAATGCAGGTCCGCTGGACTTTGAACCGGGTAGAAACCCGCTATCAGTGGTATCAGCAATACGGCAACTGGAACTGGGAACCGTTAACGCGACGTACGCGTGTGGCGACTGGACTAGCTGATGTCGGACAAGTCCCGCTGGCGTTGTCAGAGGCGGTTAATTGGGGCGAGTACGAACTGGTCGTAGAGCGCATTGACGGTGCCTATACCTCGGCTTCGATAGATTTCTATGCGGGCTGGTATGGCGCTGCTGATTCATCGACAACGCCGGACAGGTTGGAAATGTCATTGGACAAGGCCAGTTATCTTCCCGGTGACACGGCTGTATTACGTATCGTACCGCGTGCGGCGGGCACTGCGATGATTTCGGTGATGTCAAATCACCTGATCGAACGCCACGCAATCGAGGTTGACGCCGGGCAGTCACAAATACCGCTGCAAGTGACCGAAGAATGGGGCATCGGGGCATATGTCACAGCAACTGTGATCCAGCCAATGGATGTGGCTGCTGGGCAAAACCCTGTGCGGTCTATCGGGCTTAGTTATGCGTTGGTTGAACCCATGAACAAGGCGTTGACGGTCGCTATTGAAACACCAGAGGTTGCCCAACCCCGCCAGACCCAACGGGTGCGTGTTGCGGTCAAAGGGGCCGCACAGGGCGATCAGGTCTGGCTGACTTTGGCGGCTGTTGATCTGGGAATCCTGAACCTGAC
>JAHRVZ010000062.1 GCA_019090405.1 Paracoccaceae bacterium | reverse complement strand
CGGTGACTAGCTTATGATGCAAATGCAATTCCCTCTGGCCGAAGAGCCTGACGCGCTGACAGCCGAACGTGGACGCAAGCTTTTTGCGGGCGATTCCGAGTTCATCAAAGGTGTCGTTGCAATGTCTGGCCTGCCCCCTGCTGACCGGGTCGAGGTCTGCTTTGCTGGTCGGTCAAATGTTGGAAAATCGACGCTGATCAACGCGCTGACCGGGCGCAAGGGACTTGCGCGGGCCTCGAACACTCCGGGGCGCACGCAAGAGATCAACTATTTCACGCAGGGAGATGAACTGTATCTGGTTGACCTGCCTGGTTATGGTTTTGCCAACGCACCGATCCCGGTGATCGAAAAATGGCAACGACTGCTAAAACAGTACCTATCGGGCCGTCAAACCCTGCGCCGGGCCTTTGTGCTGGTTGATGCGCGCCACGGAATAAAGGCTGTGGACGAGGAAATCATGTCGCTGCTGGATAGTTCGGCAGTGACGTTTCAATGTGTGTTGACCAAAGCCGATAAGGTTAAGGCAAAAGACCGCGCCAAAATTCTGGACCAAGTCCGCAGCGTTCTGGCCAAACATCCGGCTTCGTTCCCCGAAATCGTTCTCACATCGTCTGAAAAGGGCGATGGGATTGCGACCTTACGCAGTATCATTACCACTCTGCCATGACGCTTAGCCCACCGGATCAGACGTGCTGTGCGCCATTCACCTCGATCTCGGTGCCGGAAATATATGAACTTTGCGGCGAGCACAGAAAAAAGATCGCATCTGCGACCTCTTCAGGCTGACCAAGGCGTTGCAAGGGCAGTTTCTCAGCAATTTTGTCTGTACCGGGTGACAGAATCGCCGTTTCAACTTCGCCCGGCGCAATTGCGTTGACCCTCACCCCAAGTGGGCCAAAATCATGCGCCATTTCCCGCGTCAGCGCCGCCAACGCCGCTTTGGATGTGGAATAGGCTGCTCCGGCAAACGGATGCACACGCGAGCCTGCAATCGAAGTCACATTTACCACAGACCCTTTGGCCGCTGCCAATTCATCCTTAAGGCCACGCGCCAGAACCACCGGGGCGAAAAAGTTAACGTGGAATACTTTGCCCCAAGTCATCAGATCGGTATCCAGCGTATTTAGCCGCTCGCCATCCGGACCTTTGGGCGAAATACCGGCATTGTTGACCAGCGCGTCCAGCCTTCCACCCAGCATTTCCTGAATCGTGCCGACGGCGTTGATCGTGTCTGCCGGATCGCTTAGGTCCAGTTGAACGTGATTATCCTGTCCTCCGCCCCATGGACATTCAGCCGGAAACGCAGCACGTGAACATGTGATCACCCGCCAGCCTTCGGCATTGAACCGACGCACCGTTGCATGGCCAATTCCGCGACTGGCACCAGTTAATAACAAAGTTTTCTGAGACATCTCTGGCCCCTTCATCTCGGGTGTTTCGCCAAGACTGTAACACCACCAACCCTATCTGCAACGGCACACTTGGCACTGGCTTGCGAACCGCGTAACACGGACCCCGCAAAAGGATCACAAACAATGAAGACTCGCGATATGAACAAGGACTGGATTGCCACCGCAGAAACGCTTTCAAGTGCGCTGCCCTATTTGCAACGTTATTCCGGCGCGACCGTTGTGATTAAACTGGGCGGTCATGCCATGGGCAGTGACGCCGCAATGGACAGCTTTGCCCGCGACATCGTGCTGATGCAGCAGGTCGGGCTGAACCCGGTCATCGTGCATGGCGGCGGGCCGATGATTAACGCGATGCTGGACAGGCTGAATATTCAGTCCACCTTTGTTGATGGTAAACGTGTCAGTGATCAGGCCACAGTTGAAGTTGTCGAAATGGTGCTGTCGGGTCTGGTGAATAAACGCATCGTTCAGGCAATCAATGCACAGGGCGGGACTGCTGTGGGCCTGTCCGGGAAGGATGCCAACCTGATGATCTGCGACCAGACCGACGCCGCACTTGGTTATGTTGGCACGCCTGCAAAGATCGACGTTACAGTGCTGCGCAACTTGTTTGACACTGACATGATCCCGGTGATTGCGCCACTTGGGGCTGGTCGCAATGGCGAAACATTCAATGTGAATGGCGACACCGCAGCCGGAGCCATTGCCGCCGAACTCAAGGCAGATCGTCTGCTGCTTTTGACCGATGTTTCTGGTGTCAAAAACGAATCGGGCGACGTGATGACCGAGCTTGGAACCGACCAAATCCGCCAGTTGATCGCAAATGGAACAATTGCCGGCGGCATGATCCCAAAAACTGAAACCGCGCTAAGCGCTATCAAAGGCGGCGTGCGCGCTGTGGTCATTCTGGATGGCCGCGCGCCAAATGCCTGCTTGCTAGAGCTGTTCACAGAACACGGCGCCGGGTCACTCATTCGCCCGACATGACCAATCCGTGTCTTGCCGTTTCTACGGCGTGCTATACGTTCAAAGAATGGAAAATGAAGCACTTTTGCGCCTGTCCGTCTTTCTGGGCCTTTTTACTCTGTTCGCGATTGTCGAGGCGCTGGCGCCCCGCAAACAACGCGCGCAGCCTCGCGTTAAGCGCTGGTTCACCAATTTGTCGATGACGGTGCTGAACACGCTCTTGCTGCGCGCTGTGGCCTTTGGTTTGCCTCTGTTGGCTGTGGGTGCGGCGATTGATGCCGAGGCACAAGGCTGGGGGCTGTTCAACGCTCTGAATTGGCCGGTCTGGGTTGAGGTTATAGCAGCGATCCTGATCCTTGATTTTGCCATCTGGGCGCAGCATCTGGTTACGCATAAGATACCATTGCTTTGGCGGCTGCACCGGGTCCATCATGCTGACCGGGATATGGACGTAACAACCGCAATCCGGTTTCATCCCATAGAAATCGGCCTGTCGATGTTGCTCAAAATCGGCTTGGTTTATTTGCTTGGCCCTGCTGCTGTTGCCGTGGTTCTGTTTGAGGTTATTTTGAACGGCACCGCAATGTTCAATCACGCCAATATTCGCCTCCCGCTGGCGGTTGACCGCATTGTACGGCTGATATTGGTGACGCCCGACATGCACCGGGTCCATCATTCAGTGCATCGAAATGAGCATGACAGCAATTACGGGTTCTCGCTTTCAATTTGGGATCGGATGTTGGGCACTTATGTGGCGCAACCCAAAGATGGACACGACGATATGACAGTGGGGCTGCGCTGGCAGGACGATAAGCCAAACCGCCTGGGTTGGAACCTGCGCCTGCCATTTGACAAGCTATGATATTTGATGAGGTCCAGCAGAGCGTGGCCAAGGCTGGTCTGATTGTTATGGGAACAGTGCCAAACGATGGTACTTTGGTTCTGCTCGGCACCGGTCCCGCGTTTTGGCAAATCTTCTCCGAATCTCCCGAGCGGCTGGACAAACAGCCCGATCCCGTGGACCGATGGTCCCGGCGCATTGTTGATGGCCTGGCAGATCATCTGCGAGCCAAGAAGGCGATCTTTCCATTTGGCGGACCGCCATATGAACCCTTTATCGCGTGGGCGATGGCGTCAGGGCGCGCGTTTCAAAGCCCAGTTGGTATGTTGGTCCATGATGCTGTTGGCATGATGGTTTCTTACCGTGGAGCACTGCAATTTGCCGAAACCTTTGCTGTTCCAACGCCAACGGCTCCCAGCCCCTGTCAAAGCTGTGCCACGCAACCTTGTACTAAGGCCTGCCCGGTTGACGCCCTAAGCGCGACACACGGCTATGACGTCGCCACCTGTCACGCCTATCTGGACACCAACGCCGGACAAGACTGCATGACCAAGGGCTGCATTGTGCGCCGGGCCTGTCCTGTCAGCCAATCGGCTGGCCGAACGGCCGAACAATCAAAACTACATATGAAGGCATTTCATTGACCATGACCAAAACACTGATCCTGATGCGCCATGCCAAATCCAGCTGGGATTCCCCTACCACCAGCGATCACGCGCGCCCGCTAAATGACCGGGGACGCAGATCGGCCATAGCGCTTGGCGATTGGATGCGCGCTCGGGGTTGGATACCGGATCAGGTGCTAAGTTCAAACTCGGTGCGCACGCGTGAAACCTTTGCAGGCTTAGGGATTGATGTCACCCCAAGTTTCTCCGGTGATCTGTATCATGCCGGACCAGACCAGATGCTGCCGGTCCTTGCCCGCGCCACTGGGCAATCGGTTTTGTTGCTGGGTCATAATCCGGGGATTGCTGAATTTGCTGAACAGTTGGTACAAACTGCACCGAACCATAGGCGGTTCCATGACTATCCGTCCGGTGCAACATTAGTGGTCAGGTTTGACATCAAAAACTGGGATCAATTGCAACGCGACACCGGTGATGTTCTGGATTTCACGGTACCACGCGATCTGTTAAAGGGCTGACGCCCCACGTTCTTCTCGTCCTAAATACTCAAAAGGGCGGACCCAAAGGCCCGCCCAAATCTCAGAAATTTATGCGCCCCTTAGTGCCCTAGAATCTGACTCAGGAACAACTGCGTGCGTGGGTTTTGTGGATTGTTAAAGAACTCTTCCGGTTCGTTCTGTTCCACAATCTGACCTTCATCCATAAAGATCACCCGGTTCGCCACCT
>JAHRVZ010000061.1 GCA_019090405.1 Paracoccaceae bacterium | reverse complement strand
TGGAATACGAAAAGCAACTGCGCCACGCGATTGACTACGACAGCTAACGCGCGCACCCTTTCAGCAATGGTTCACACCTGCTCTAAAAGGATACCCATTGGCCAAGGACAGATCACAACGCGATGACTATACCGGCCCGTTGCGCCGGTTGCTGTTGTGGATCGTCTGCCTTTGTTTGCTGGCGGTTTTTCTGGTCTGGCGTATCGACAACCCCCGCGTTGAACGGTTTCGCGCGCAGGTCGCGGACACCATTGTTCCGTCGATGGGATGGGCGATGGCGCCGGTCAATGGCGTTGTTAACCTTATGCGGGATTTTCAAAGTTATCAGCGTCTTGCGGACCAAAACCGCGAATTGCGCAGTGAATTGCGCCAAATGCGCGCCTGGAAAGAGGCCGCACTGCAACTTGAGCAGGAAAACGCCCGGCTGCTGGACCTGAACAACGTCCGGCTGGACCCACGTCTGACCTTTGTGACGGGGGTTGTGCTGGCCGATAGCGGCTCGCCGTTCCGGCAGTCCGTACTGCTGAATGTCGGCGCACGTGACGGCATCATGGATGGCTGGGCCGCGATGGATGGTATTGGGCTTGTTGGACGGATTTCCGGCACTGGCAAAAATACCGCCCGTGTGATCCTGTTGACCGATGCGGCAAGCTCGGTGCCTGCTTTGGTGCAGCCTTCGGGGCAATCGGCGTTGGTGGCAGGTGACAACACCCCAGTTCCGCTGATCGACTTTCTTGAGAACCCGGATCTGGTGCGCCCCGGTGATCGGGTTATCAGCTCTGGTGATGGAGGCGTGTTTCCGGCCGGATTACTGATCGGACAGATCGCTGTCGATCCGGCAGGTCGATTGCGTGTGCGCCTGTCTGCCGACTATGAACGGCTCGAATTTCTGCGGGTTCTGCGCCATCTTGGCACCGAAGCCGTGACCGATCCGGGCGACATAGTTGTTCCTCAGACCGATGCGACAGTGCAGGTTGACGATGATGGTTAATTCACCTGCACATATCTGGATCATGCGCAGTTGCTTTATTGCGCTATGCCTGCTGATCATGTTTTTTCACTTGCTGCCTTTGGATTCTGTTCCACACCGATGGGCACCGCCCGACCTGCTGATTGCATTCATCTTTGCATGGGCGCTGCGACGGCCTGACTATGTCCCGATCCTAAGCATTGCTGCGGTGATGTTGATCGCCGATCTGATGTTTCAGCGGCCTCCCGGATTGCTTGCGCTGTTGGTTCTGATCGGCACCGAATATCTGCGACTGCGCTTTGCCGGGCTTAAAGACGCCAGCTTTGCCGGAGAATGGATCGCTGTCTGCATTGTGCTGTTGGCGATCACACTTGCCAACCGGTTGGTGCTGTCAATTCTGGCCGTAGGGCAGGCTCCTCTGGGGTTAACTCTGATGCAGATGCTGATGACCATTATCATCTATCCACTGGTGGTTTTGATTACCCAATCCCTATTTGGCGTGCGTACGCTTGCGCCTTCTGACAGCGACGCAAAGGCGGCGCGCGCATGAGACGATCGCCCAAAGAACTGGAAGCGACACACCGCAAAATGGGTCGCCGCGCGTTGTTGCTGGGTGGTGCGCAGCTTGCCTTTGCCGGGGCATTGGGAATGCGGATGCGGTATTTGCAGGTCGAACAGGCAGACCAGTTCCGTCTGCTTGCCGAAGAAAACCGCATCAACATTCGCCTGATTCCACCAGCACGAGGCAAATTGTTTGACCGCAACGGTGTGGTCATTGCCCAGAACACGCCCTCGTATCGTGTTGTTATTGTCCCCGAGGATGCAGGCGATGTTGACGTAATCCTGTCTCGCCTGTCTCAATTGATTGATCTTGTCCCAACAGATCTGGAACGCGCACAGACCGAAATGCGCCGCAGCCCGCCGTTTCTGCCCATTACCGTCGCCGATCAGATCAGCTGGCAAGACGTCAGCAAAATCGCCGTCAATGCGCCCGCCCTGCCCGGCATCACCCCCGAGGTTGGTCTGACGCGGGTCTATCCGCAAGGGGCTGATTTCGCCCATGTGGTCGGCTATGTCGGCCCGGTCAGCGACTATGATCTGGATCGCATCGACGACCCGGACCAATTGCTGCGCATCCCTCGGTTTCAGATCGGCAAAGTCGGGCTTGAGGCCAAGGAAGAGGACAATTTGCGCGGCAAGGCCGGGGCCAAACGGGTCGAGGTCAACGCAACCGGGCGTATCATGCGTGAACTGGACCGCCGCGAAGGCCAGCCGGGGGCCGACCTGCAACTGTCGGTCGACGCCGATTTGCAGGCCTATGTGCAGGCGCGGCTGGGCGTTGAAAGCGCCAGTGCCGTGGTTGTTGACTGCGAAACCGGTGATCTGCCCGCCATAGCATCAGCCCCCAGCTTTGATCCGAACCTGTTTGTACGCGGCATTTCGGTGGCAGATTACCGCGCGCTGACAGAAAATCCGTACCGTCCACTGGCCAACAAAACCGTACAAGGCACCTATCCGCCGGGATCAACGTTTAAAATGATCACTGCGATGGCGGGTCTAGAAGCCGGGATAATCGGGGCTGACGATACCGTCTATTGCCCAGGTCATCTAGAGATCTCAGGGCGCCGGTTCCATTGCTGGAAACGCGCAGGGCACGGGCATGTGGATTTGGAAAACTCGCTAAAACAAAGCTGCGATGTCTTTTATTATGACCTCGCACTTAAAGTTGGGATCGACAAGATTTCCGCCATGGCCAAGAAATTCGGTCTTGGTGTTCGCCATGATCTGCCAATGTCGGCGGTTGCGCGCGGCCTTGCTCCGGATCGGGACTGGAAAAAGCGCAACCACGGTGAAGACTGGCTTATTGGTGACACGGCAAATGCGGCAATTGGGCAGGGCTTTATGCTTGCCTCGCCCATGCAGCTTGCGGTGATGACCGCACGTCTTGCCACCGGGCGCAGCATCGAACCCCGATTGGTAAAGTCGGTGAACAGTGCCGAACAGCCCACGGGCGCCGGTACCCCCCTAGACGTCAATGAAAACCATCTGCGACTGGTTCGCCGCGCCATGTTTGCCGTCAGCAACGACCGGCGCGGCACGGCCTATCGCAGTCGCATCATTGAAGATGGTTATCGTATGGCCGGGAAAACCGGCACCAGTCAGGTCCGCAACATTACAGCAGCCGAACGCCGCGCTGGGGTGATCCACAACCGGGATCTGCCTTGGGAACGCCGCGATCACGCGCTGTTTGTTGATTTTGCACCCTTTGACAATCCAAAATTCGCCGTTGCCGTCGTTGTCGAACATGGCGGCGGTGGTTCTGTTGCGGCAGCACCTATTGCGCGCGACATCACGCTTCAGGCGCTTTATGGAGGCACGCCACCGCTTGCCGCCTACCCGTCCAAGGACCGCAGTAAAATCAAAGCACAACAGGAACGCCTGCGCCGTGAACGCCCCGGTGGTGACAAGGACGGGAAAGACCGGGCATGAGTTATCTTGAACATTCCGTCAAATCTGTCCCGTCAGGTCTGCGCAAAATTGCCTATCTGAACTGGCCGCTGGTGTTGTTGCTGATTTCGGTTGCCGGCGTTGGGTTTCTGATGCTTTATTCTGTCGCTGGTGGGTCGTTTACCCCCTGGGCTGAACCGCAGATGAAACGCTTTGGCGTTGGGTTGGTGGTGATGCTGATAGTCGCCGTTATCCCGATCTGGTTCTGGCGCAATGTTGCAGCTTTGGCCTATGCCCTGACAATTGTTTTGCTAATTCTGGTCGATCTGATTGGCGAGGTTGGCATGGGCGCTCAGAGGTGGATCGACCTTGGGTTCATGCGCTTGCAACCATCCGAGCTGATGAAAATCACCATGATTATGCTGCTTGCAGCCTATTACGACTGGTTGCCGGCAAAACGAATTTCACGGCCTTTTTGGGTGGTGATCCCGGTGCTGTTGATCCTGTTGCCAACGCTAATGGTGCTACGTCAACCTGACCTTGGCACGTCGCTGTTATTGATCATTGCCGGGGGCGGTATGATGTTTCTCGCCGGGGTTCACTGGGCCTATTTCGTAGCAGTTCTATCGGCAGGCGTTGGATTGGTGGTAGCCATATTTCAAAGCCGCGGTGCAGATTGGCAGATGCTCAAAGACTATCAGTTCCGCCGGATTGATACGTTTTTGGATCCTGCAAGCGATCCACTGGGCGCGGGTTATCACATCACCCAATCCAAAATTGCACTGGGGTCGGGGGGCTGGACCGGGCGCGGTTTCATGCAAGGCACCCAGTCGCGATTGAATTTTCTGCCGGAAAAGCAAACCGATTTCATTTTCACTACGCTGGCTGAGGAATTTGGCTTTGTTGGTGGGATATCACTTTTGACGCTTTACATCCTGATTACCGTGTTTTGCATTTTCATCGCCCTGGCCACGCGTGATCGGTTTTCATCGCTTGTCACCCTGGGCATTGCCCTGACATTTTTCCTGTTCTTCGCAGTCAATATGTCGATGGTCATGGGGTTGGCTCCGGTGGTTGGCGTGCCGCTGCCGCTGGTCAGCTATGGAGGCTCTGCCATGATGGTGCTGATGGTTGCCTTTGGTCTGGTGCAAAGCGCGCATATTCACCGCCCTCGTTGATGGACTTAGCTGAATGACCGTAAATATCCTGTTCGCCGCCACGCCAGATCGGTGGTCCACCTATCAGGCACCACTAAGCAAAGCGCTGACTGACGCAGGCATCGACTTTGATTTGCGCGCCCAGTTCGCTCCGTCCGACGTGGACTATATTGTCTATGCGCCAAACAGCGATGTGCAGGATTTCACGCCTTACACCCGACTCAAAGCGGTGCTGAACCTGTGGGCCGGAGTCGAAAACATAACTGGCAATGCCACATTGACCGTCCCGCTTGCCCGCATGGTCGATGCTGGCCTAAAGCAAGGTATGACCGAATGGGTCGCCGGCCACACTTTGCGCCACCATCTGGGACTGGACGCCCATATTTGCGGACAGGACGGGATTTGGCGCAAGGATATCCCGCCATTGGCACAAGACCGCCCAGTAACCATTCTGGGACTGGGAGAGCTGGGACAGGACTGCGCACGCGCCCTGTCAACGCTTGGTTTCCCAGTCACCGGGTGGAGCAAATCCCCTAAGATTATCAACGGGATCACAACGCGACATGGGCCAAAGGGACTTATGCAATCGCTAAAAACCGCCGAGATTCTGATCCTTTTGTTGCCGGACACGCCTGCCACACAGGACACTCTGAACCCTACAACATTGGCGCAGATGCCGCGTGGGGCTGTTATTATCAATCCGGGCAGAGGGTCTTTGATTGATGACAACGCTTTGTTGGCGGCATTGGACAGCGGTCAAATCGGCCATGCGACACTGGATGTATTCCGAACTGAACCGCTACCTGCATCCCATCCATTTTGGTCGCATCCGGCGGTGACGGTCACGCCGCATATCGCCTCGGAAACCCGTCCGGTTACCGCATCGCAAATCATTGCCGAAAATGTCCGCCGTGGCGAGGCAAATGAGCCGCTCTTGCATCTTGTGGATCGTGCGCAGGGTTACTGAGCGCGCAATCTGGCCTTAGCAGATTTTGTCTTTGGTAAATTCGTGTTTTCGGTCACAAAGTTCACCTTCCCAGACAAACAGCCATGTTAATCCGTCGATTAAGACGTTCCTGACCCGGCTTGGCTTTGCAACGCGCGCAATAAGGCACCGCGTTCCAAAGTTACTGGTCTGTTTGGGTCTCAGCGGCATTCAATTCGTTAAGCAGATCCAGCAATTGTTCATGCCTCTCAGACCCCATACGCATGCTGACCTGATCGGCCAGAGCA
>JAHRVZ010000060.1 GCA_019090405.1 Paracoccaceae bacterium | reverse complement strand
TCCAGTTCACGAATTGAATCGAACGGCAGATGTTGGTTCAAAAGTTCCAGAACAGAGTTTCTGATCATTTGTTGGTCTTCGCTCAGACCCGCTGTATTGATGAATTCCATTTTTCAATCCTTGTCCGAATTATTGCCATATACCGCCCGTGAGCGAACCATTGTCTTCATTTTACCGGACTGAACGATTTCACCGTCTTGGTTTTTCAGATCCATTTGCCGGACCAGAACACCCCGGTCGGGTTTGGATTTGCTGACTTTCGCGCTTAGCACGGTTGACTGCAACGTAAGCGTATCGCCAATAAAAATCGGCTTTAGAAACATCCATTCATCGACGCTGATCGCGGCGATTGCGGTTCCAATCAATCCCCCGATCTGGGCACTAAGTCCGGTGGCGATCGACATACCAAGCGTGCCGTGCGCAATGCGGGCACCAAGGGGCGATGCTTTGGCGTAAACATCGTTCGTATGCATTGGGTTTACGTCGCCTGAAACCCAGGAATATGTGACGACATCCGTTTCCGTTACGGTTCGGCCCGGACTAATGTCGACACGGCCTTTCTGGAAGTCTTCGATGAACATGCCCTTCATCTTATATTCTCCACATAATTTGCTTAGGGTTGTTTACTTTTCGTCGATTGCACGCACGGCCCCGCCGTCTTTTAGCCGGTCGATGTGGTCTTTTGCGTAACCCAAATCAGCCAACACTTCGTCCGTGTGCTGCCCAAGACGTGGTGCCGCTATCGGATCGACTGCCGGTGTTTCGGACAGCCGGATCGGCAGATCAATGTTCGGAACATAACCGGCAGTTTCATGTGGGATTCGGGTTATCAGGCCTGCAGCTTTGGTTTCTTCGGAATGCAAGGCCGCCGCCATCGTGCGCATTTCACCAGCCGGAACGCCCGCATCACGCAACAAGGGTTCCCAGTGGGACCATGGTTTTTGGGCAAAGGCTTCAGACAAGATGTCTCGCATCCATTCGCGTCTTTTCAGCCGTTCCATCCGGTCCTGCAAGTCGGGATCATCTGCGATATCATCGCGCCCAATGACGCGGAAAATTCGCTGGAAAATAGCCGTGTTCGAGGACGAAACGTAAAACGCGGAATCCAACGTTTTGAATCCCCCGGTGGGTGCCGTGTCATTGCTGGAATTTCCGACGCGCGTAGGTTCGATGCCGTTCATCAGGTACTGCATCGTGCCGTAGCCAAGCACGATCATGGATGTATCATACAACGAGACATCCAATCGCTGACCACCCCCCTGTTTTTCCCGGTGGAACAGCGCCGCCATAATCCCGTTTGCGGCCATCATTGCGGTCGAGGAATCCATGATCACAGGCTGGGCGCGAACGCCTTCCCGGTCTGGGTATCCATTGAACGACATGAACCCGCTTTCGGCCTGAACGATGGTATCAAAACCCATCCGGTCCGCATAAGGACCGGTACGGCCGTAAGCTGAAATAGAGGTGTAAATCAGGTCGGGATTTTCAGGTTTCAGATCGTCATAGCCAAGGCCAAACCGTTCCATCACACCAGTCGAAAAGTTTTCAACAAGAACGTCCGCACTGGCGATCAAGTCCTTTGCGACCGCCATACCTTCTTCGCTTTTGAGGTTCAAAACCACACTTTTTTTGTTCCGGTTCACCCAGAGATATGGCGACCCCTGACCCTCTAATGCCGGATCAGCCGGGGGAAAATGGCGAAAATCTTCGCCTTTTGGTGACTCGACCTTGATCACCTCGGCCCCCAAATTCGCAAGCATCATCGTCGCAAGAGGTCCAGCCACAAAATGGGTAAAGTCGATGACACGCACGCCTGACAATGGTCCCTGATTGTCCACGCCACTGTTGGAGTGAACCGGAAAATCATACATTGGACGCTTGTCCTGTTCGGTCATATTTTTATGGCGGCACGTAGGTATCACCCTGCGCGCAAGCCCTCCCAAGTTGCTGATAGTCTCATTTAACGAGATTATTTATAACAAGCAAGACGAATAACTCAACCCTGAATACCTATCTCACTACCCTACTTTGTGTAGACAAAGGCGGTCAGTCTCACATATTGCGATTCTAGATGACTTGAGAGCGGTGGACCGGTAGTATGGCCCATAATATAAACGGATAAGCAGGGAAACGAAGCATGCCAAAAGGCAGAGACGTCAAGCAAAGTAGCGCTGGCAAGGTGCTGAATGTGCTAGACCTTTTTTCAGAGGAGAACCCTGCCTGGACTGTTGAAATGATCATGGAGAAACTTGGCGCGACCCGTGCCACCGCCTATCGCTATGTCAAATCACTGTATGATGCCGGGCTTTTGGCTCCGGGTGCGGCAAGCACATATGTTCTGGGACCACGCATCATGCAGCTTGATCGTCAAATTCGTCGCTCGGACCCGCTTTTGAAAATTGCCAAGCCGATCCTTGATGACAATCAATCACCCCTCATCGGCGCCAAAAGCATCAGTAGCTTTTATGGAGATCAGGTTCTTTCGATCTATGTCGAGCGCTGCGATCCAGATATTTTTCTTACGATGGAACGCGGTAAAAACTTTCCTCTTATCTATGGTTCGCCTTCGCGTGCTGTGCTGGCTTACCTGCCGCCCTATCAGATGAAAAACTTTTACAGCTCCAACAGCGCTGAAATCGCAGAGGCTGAGCTAGGCGATTCATTGGAAGAGTTCCGTGCAAGCATGCGAAAAATTCGACGAAAAGGCTGTTGTGTCGGAAATGAAGTGAACAATAGGGTTTTTGGCGTCTCAGCCCCGATTTTTCACGACAAGTCATCTGTTTCTGCAAGTCTGACTTTTGTTCGCCGAATTGAAATCACCTCTGAGGAACAAGCTGAACAGCTAACCAAAGACGTTATTGAAACGGCAAACCGCATTTCAAAGTGTTTGAAAGACTATAGGCCCGCAGAGGGTGATCAGGGTCTCATTTTCCCAACGCCGCGTCTGGCCGGTTAGCCCTATTTGTCGGCAGGCGCGCGCCTTGCGCCATAAAGTGGACCGTCCTCATACGCCAAAGCCACCAGTTCGACCGGCTCATCTAGCTTGGTATCATCCAAAATTCGGGTCGCGACCCGCATACCTTCGTCCAGATCCACGATCCCGACTCTATAGGGCAAATCCGCCGCAAAAGCTGCAGGCCCGGCATGAACCGTTGTCGCCGAATAAAGCACACCATGCCCAGACAGGTCCGTCCATGACACCTGATCCGACCAGCAATGAGGGCAAATTGGTTTGGGCGGAAAACTAGTGCGTTCGCATTTGCCGCATTTCGTTGTGCGGAAACGTCCTTGCGCTACACCGTCCCAAAAGACCTGCGTAAATTCGCTTTTGCGTGGTGGATAGGCGCGTTTTCCGGTCATCTGCTGCACATCGTTGGTCATGCGACAGCCTCCAATACGTGAACCATGGCCGCGTTGTAATTGCCCAGTTCGGTACAGACGATGCCCAGTTCAGCATCACTGACCTGCCTTGCCCCGCCACGACCGCGCAATTGTTCAAGGACTTCAAAATAACTGTACAGCGCGGTGACATAGGCCGGATGCCCCCGTGACAAAAGCCCCCCGGACGTACAAATCGGGATGCGACCGCCGACGGATGTTTCACCGTTTGCGGCCTGACGTGCGCCCTGACCACGCGGACACAGCCCAAGCGCCTCGGCCACCAAAATTTCCACGATTGTGCAGGGTGCATATATCTCTGCCAGATCAAGGTTTTTCGCCGATATACCCGCGTTCAAAAACGCTTTGGCACCAGCAATTTTTGCGGCCTCAAAGCTAATCATGTCATTTGGCATTTCGCTGATTTGATGTGCGCCCTCATGATAAAACCCTTCGCCTTTCACCCGCACAAACGGTTTGCCAGTGCCGCGCGCGACATCTTCGCTGGCAACGACCAGACAAACAGCGCCATCGCCCCGTCCGGGAACCTCAAACAGGCCCAGGGGTTCCACGATTGGCCGTTGGGCCAACACATCGTCCAGCGACATTGGTTTGCGGTATTGGGCAATTGGATTATCCATGGCATGCCGACGATTTTTCACCGCAACACTTGCTATATCTTCACGGGAAGAATTATGTTCGTGAATGTAACGCACGGCGTCCATCGCGTACCAAGAGATTGGCGTAAAGCCGAATGGGGTATGAAAATCCACATCGCCAGTTGCGCGCATCGAAGACATCATATGTTCCGCAGATGGCGTTCCGGTTTCAAAATTCACCCCAAGCGCAAGCGCAACTTTCGTTCTGCCCAAACGAACCTGATCTATTGCCGTCTGAAACGCCAAGGCTGGCGTCATGCCATTGCCCATAACCTCCATGACCAGACCGTCACAGGGCAGTCGCAGGTAATTCGCCATGAAAGTCGCAAAATATTTTTGCTGCGTATAAGGGCGCGGTAGCGTGAATATCATAGAGCCGACATCAGACTTTTCCAGCCCGGCATCGGCCAAAGCCTCAACAACCAGCTTGGCCAGGACTTCGTGTTCCAGTTGCTGAATTCCGTCTTCAGACACACCCTGCATCTTGCCTACAGGCGAAGCAGCGCCACCAAGAATCGCGACATTCTCATTCAATCTGACACCCTCCATCCGATATGTAGGCAGCGCAATAACACGTCCAGTGCGAACTTGCAAATATTCTCTTAATATGCGACTTTTAGCATTCAGCAGGTCTGAGAGCATGAAAAATATCGGGTATTTCTTAGTCACGCAAGCGATCTGGAAACAGTCGTTGGTGCGCACAATGGCACCAGCAACAACACCCATACATAAGTAAGGATGTTGTTGCTGGCCAAAGCTCAGTTTCTTATGTGTCCCAAGATAGCCACAATACCAGGTATCATGGGACAGCAGATTGTCTGTTACTCGATGATGTTCTCGATCAATACGGCCATGCCTTGCCCGCCGCCCATGCACATGCTGATGATGGCGTAACGCTGACCGGTATCTTTCAGGTGTTCTATGGCAGTAATGGTCATGCGAACACCGGTGGCACCCGGGGGATGTCCGATTGAAATGCCGCCGCCATACAGATTGGTGCGGTCATGCGAAATGCCCAGCTGTTTTTCGGCATGAACATTCACCACGGCAAAGGCTTCGTTGATTTCGTAATAATCAACGTCGTTCACCTGCATGTTGCGCCGCTTTAGCAGCTTGTCAATCGCCGGAACCGGGCCTGCACCCATGACCCTTGGTTCGACACCAACAATTTCCCAATCGACAAGGCGTGCCAGAGGGGTGACGCCCTCGGCCTCGGCGGCGGCGCGATCGGCCACAACGATAAAGGCCGAACCATCAGTCATACCGCTTGAATTACCCGCTGTGACACGGCCACCCTTACGGAATACCGGCTTCAGCGACGCCAGTTTTTCGGCTGTTACAGTGGGACGTGGAAACTCATCCACTTCCATGATGCGGGTGCTGCGGCGTTCCTTGATTTCGATCGGTGCGACCTGGCGCGCCAAAAACCCGCTTTCAATTGCCGCACCAGCGCGTTGTTGGCTTTTTAGCGCCCAAACATCCATGTCTTCGCGCTGATAATCGTAATCCTCGGTCAGGTTTTCCGCCGTTTCCCCCATCAGAACCCGGCTGAACGGATCGCGAAAGGCCAGATCAAGTGAATCGACCATTGTCTGAGGCCCACGCCCGCCACCCCAACGGCTATCTTGCAAAACATAAGGTGCGCGTGATGAATTTTCGCCACCGCCGGCCAGCGCAATCTTTGAGTGGCCTGTCATGATCTGCTGAGCGGCGCTCAGTATTGCCTGCGTGCCAGAGCCACAGGCGCGCTGGACATATAAAGATGCGGTATCTTGCGACATGCCGGTATTCAGCGCAATTGTCCGGCTTTGGTAACAGGCATCCATATCAACAGGCACAACGTTGCCCCACACCAGATGGTCGATTTTATCCGCCCCCAACCCGGCTTTGACCAAACAGGCCTTGGCGGCATGGGTGCCCAATTCACCAAGCGGAGTGTCTTTCAGGGATTTGCTGTAATCTCCAAACGGGGTACGCATTCCGCCCGCAAAAACAATCTCGTTCATCTATTTGTTCCTTATGTTAGCTGTCATGATCAGGTTAACCCTGCAATGTCCGTCTTCATATATGGCTCGACGTTGAGCAATTGAATTATCGGACGCTCTGGCTCACCTTTTTGGCCGATATATGCCTATTGCAGTTTTTGGTGGTGCAAACGGCGTTTCCGAATTGTCAGATTAGCTCTGTTTTTTCAATCACAATCCGACACAGCAGTCTGTTTTCTGCAATTCCACACCTGAAAACTATCGGCCAACTGCCCCTTCAAATACCACTGCCCAGCGGAAAGGTCGCAGTCGGGTCGATCGGCGCTGGCCTCAGAAACCTTAAGACCGAAACAGAAACTGCAACGAGATTTTCTGGCTCGGTTTTGTTTCTTGGGCGCTTTGCCCCAACAATTCAGAACGTGGTTTTCGGTCGTGGGTAACCGGTTCGATACAGAACAGGTTCATGCCGTCTTCGGCACGCCTGTAGGTTTGTAACCAGGGCAGTTCGGATCCGTTGCACAAGACATCCAATCCGACTCGCGCAGTGGTGTTGTCAATGCTGACTGTGTATTCTTCTGATGGGGCCGGCGAGATCTGGACAGGCGAATCGACCGGCGTCAAACAGGCGTTCATAGAAGCCCCGTTCACGGTGACGTTTGTGTCTTTTCCAATCAGCGGAAAACCCAGATTGATATGATAAAGCCCAAAGACCGGGCTGGCCGGGGTGGTTGTAATCTCGTCCTCAAGCCTGATTTCGTTGCGCTCAAACGGGATGGTGATGCGTCGTTTCAACGTATATCCGGCTCCGTCCGGCGCGGTTGCATAGGTTGTTGCCTCGATGGTCATATCGCCACCTTGGTCAGGAACATCATGGACGTTCAGGGCTTTGCAGGGGGTCAGCGCCATGTTGCCATGCAATGGATAGTCATGCCCGGCATGGTGCACTGGCTGACGGATATGATCGAAGCCGCAGGTCGCCATCAGGCCACCCAATGCGGTGTCCATACTGACGCCTGAACCCTTGGACGGCAGCCCCCAGGGTCCAAGCCAGGCAAACGGTATCCCTTTTGCCCATACTTGCCCAATGTCCAGACATCTGTCGGGTAAAAGATCAACACACAGGCCCGCCGCGTTACGGACCTGGATCAGACGACCGCCCTTTTGTGGCCCATCATCCAAACGAAACTGACGGATACCTGCGACCTGCTCGAAACTGCCGACCTGTGTGGTCAGGGTTTTGGGGGTGATCTGTTGGCTGAATATATCCATCAGATCAGGTATAGGTCAGGCACAATCCGGTATCAGCATCAAACAGATGCCAGGCATCCGGCGTCACTAGCTTTAGTGGCAATTCCTTGCCGGCCTCCAATTTGCTACCCAGCGCTTCCTGCATGGCCGGCTCAATTCGCAGCACAATCTGGTTTCCCGCCCGTTCACCGCTGACAAACGCGTCATGGCCGGTAAATTCAACCACAGCGATGGTCATCGAGAAACTTGACGCCTCACCCGGCTTGGCAATATCCAAATGCTCGGCCCGCACGCCAAGTTCCACCGTTTTGCCATCGACATTTGCCGCTTCAAGTGCGGCCAGCCGTGCTGGCGAGGCAGGCAGCGAGACATTGTCCAGCTTCAATGTGTTGCCATCCCGGCCAAGAGTGCCTTTCAGCATGTTGATCTCAGGAGAGCCAATGAAACTGGCAACAAAACGGTTAATCGGATTGTTATAGATTTCATGTGGTGTACCGACCTGCTGCACGATGCCGTCATCCAGCAGAACGATACGGTCGGCCATGGTCATCGCTTCGATCTGGTCATGGGTGACAAACACCGATGTCGCCCCCAGCCGTTCGTGCAACTGCCGCAGTTCGGTCCGGGTCTTGGCGCGCAGTTTCGCGTCAAGATTGGACAGCGGTTCATCAAACAAAAACACCGAAGGTTCGCGTACGATGGCGCGGCCCATGGCGACACGCTGACGCTGACCACCAGACAACTGACCCGGTTTGCGATCCTCGTATCCGGTCAGGTGCAGTATCTCGAGAGCGGATTTCAGGCGGCTTTGAATCTCGTCTGCCGGGGCTTTGCGCATACGCAGGGCAAAGGTCATATTATCGGCGACACTCATATGCGGATAAAGCGCATAGGACTGGAACACCATGGCCATGTCGCGATCACTGGGGTCGGCATGGGTCACGTCACGGCCACCCAGAGTGATAGTGCCCTCGTCGATATCTTCTAGCCCGGCGATGATGCGCAAAAGCGTGGATTTGCCGCTGCCCGAGGGGCCGACAAGGGCGACGAATTCACCCTGCGCAATGGTCAGGTCCAGCCCGTTGATGACCGACACAGCCCCATAGGATTTACGGATCGAAGATAGAATAAGGTCAGACATGGTATCCCGTCATTTTCCTGCGCCAGCCAACAGGCCACGCGTGTTGTACTTTTCGGCGTCGCCAGCAGGCCACGCGCTGTCTATTTTACGGCGCCGGCCAGAAGGCCGCGCACTATCTATTTTACGGCGCCGGCCAGTAGGCCACGCACGACAAATCTCTGCCCCAGCAGGATCAGCGCCAGCGCCGGCAGCATCGACATCGCGGCCCCTGCCGCCATTTC
>JAHRVZ010000059.1 GCA_019090405.1 Paracoccaceae bacterium | reverse complement strand
CGGTGTTGGATCAGTTTGATCTTGGGTTCGAGTTGATGCCGGGAACCGGTGCTCAGGATCTGACCAAAGAAGCCAACCCGTTTGCCCAGCCTGCGCTGGCCAACACCAACGGCGGCTAATCAAACCAATAGTACCTGGCGGTTCCCTAATGGGGTCGTCAGGTACGCTTTTGTTGCGCCTCCGGTTCTCTCGTCCGGAGGAGCAACATTTATAATTAGCTACATTTTCTGAACTTCAGCAGTACTGTCACGCCGACAGTTTCAGTTTGCAGGTAGTGCTAGCTATTGCATCTCTTTGAACAACTGGCAGATCATCTTTCGCAACCACTGCTGCCCCGGCTCACGTTCCGTCCTGAGATCCCAGCACAGATCGAATGAGAAAACGACCTCGTCAAGAGGTAGGGGCGCCGTCTTTAGGTTCTCCAGTCGGGGATCCAGTTGCAAAAGACGACGTGGTGCGATGGCAATAAGGTCAGAATTTGTGACAATGTCGGGGATGTCAAACCAGTTTGAGACAGTCATTGCCATGTGACGCGTCAATCCCCGCTCGGCAAGGGCGTCGTCGATCACCGTTGTACCCGTAGCAGACTGCGAAAGTTTCACGTGCTGCAAGGCGGCGTATAATTCTGCCGTCATGGGTTTGGCCGCATCGGGGTGATCGGGGCGCATCAACACAACGATATCGTCCGCCACCAATCTTTGGCTGCGGACCTGTTCAGGCTGCAACCGCCCCGGCGTCAGACGAATTTGCACATCAACCCGGTCCCACACGCTGTCCGCTGAAATTGAAAACGGTAAAATATCAACCGAGACCATTGGCGCCTCTTTTTGCAGGCGCTTAGCAAGGCGCGGCAAAAAGAAGCCCGACACATAGTCAGTGACCTGCATGGTGAAAACCCGCTTTGCCTGCGCCGGGATAAACTGATGTTGCTGCGAAATGGCGGTCGAGATGAAACCAAGGCCACGCTCGACCTCGATGTTCAGCTCAATGGCGCGGTCGGTTGGTTCAACCCCGTCAGCGGTTCGGTGAAACAGCTGATCATTCAACATGACCCGCAGACGTGCCAATGCGTGGCTGACAGCAGAAGGGGACAGGCCCACTTCATCCGCGGCACCCGCAATCGACCCACGGGTCATTATAGCCCGAAAAATGACCAGCAGGTTCAGATCGAATTTGCGCAAATTTACCATATCTGAGTGATGTTACCGTGCTTGCGGCTTGCGTCGCAAGCCTGCGCCGGGAATGACGTTTTCAGCGCAACAATTCAACGACAGTAAGCGTGACGCCGGGCACAAAAGCCACCAATAGCAAAACGCCAATCATAACGCCAAGCATCGGCATCAGCGGTTTGGCAATCTGGCCAATGCTCAACCCGCTGACCGCGGCCCCGACAAAGATGGCGTAGCCAAATGGCGGCGTTGCCATGCCGATGGTAAAGTTGATCGCCACCATCGCGCCGAACTGCACCGGGTCCATGCCCAGTTGTTCGCCAATGGGCACCAAAAACGACGCAAGAATGATCATCGCGGCCAGATTATCCATCACACAGCCGATCACCAGCAGCATCGCGTTGATCATCAGCAGATAAAGTGCGGGGCGGTCAGAGAAGCCTTCCAAAGCGCTTGTGACTTGCATCGGGATACGCTCAAACGCGATCATCCAGCCGAAACCATTTGCCAGCGCGATGATGAACATCACCATTGTCATGGTCTTTAGCGAATTGCGGGTAACAGGCACGATATTGGTCAGGTTCAGTTCACGGTAAAGGCCAAAGCCAAGGACCAGAGCAAAAACAGCGGCGACAATGGCCGCTTCGGTGGGGGTGACGATCCCGCCATATATTCCACCCAGCACGATCACCGGGCCCAGCAGCGCCCATTTGGCGGCGCTGAATGCCTGGCGCTTTTCGGCCCATGTGGCGCGGGGTTGTGCGGGGATGTTGTGTTTGCGCGCGTGCAGCCAGCACAGGACCATCAATCCGGCAGCCAACAACAGGCCCGGCACGATGCCGGCAAGAAAAAGCTGACTGATTGAGGTTTCCGACATCACGCCCCAGACCACCATCGGGATAGAGGGTGGCAGCATCGGCCCGATAATGCCGCCGGCCACCGCAAGGGCGGTTGCAAAAGCGCGCGAATATCCACGCTTTTCCATCTCGGGGATCATAATCGCGCCAATTGCAGCAGTGGTCGCCGGGGCCGAGCCTGACAGGGCGGCAAAAAACGCAGAGGCCAGCACCGCGACCATCCCCAGCCCTCCGGTGCGGTGGCGCACCAGAACATCGGCAAACCCAACAAGCCGTCGCGAGATACCGCCAGCCGTCATCAGATCACCCGCCAGAATGAAAAACGGAATGGCAAGCAGGCTAAAGGATTGCGTGCCCGACACCATGCGCTGGGCAAAGATCATGATGTCAATGTCAGCGATCCAAAGAGCCGCAATCGTCGCAATCCCCAGCGCAAAGGCAAGTGGTACGCGGACGAGTAACATCAATGGCAGGCCAAGGGTCAGAACCAGGATTGTCAGGTTCATGGCAGATCCAAAGCTTGAGTTGGATCGCGCACTGGTTCAATCAGCAGGGCGACAGAATGCAGTACCAGCAAGGCACCGCAGACTGGCACGCATAAATACAACGCTTCGATTGGTATCTGCAGTGCGGCTGTGTTCTGTCCTGAGGTGCGATCAACATAGGCGATTCCTGCTGAAAATGTAACGAAACCAAACCCCAGAACCAGCAAAGCGACAAGACGCTCGGACGCGCGATAGGCGAAACCCCAATGCGCGGGGATGGTTTCAATGGCAACGTGAAACCGGTCGCGCAAACCAACGGTCGCATACAACAACACCAGCCAAGCAAACAGGATGATGGCCAGTTCCTCTGTCCAGCTGGGTGGCGCGCCAAGGAAATAGCGCATCAAAACCTGAGTCACCAATAGCCCCAGCATGACGTAAACGATAACAACACAAAGATTGGCCACAAGCCGCCCCATAAGGAGGCTTGTAGCCGAAATAAATCGCGCCAAAGATGTAAGGATTGGCACGTAAGCGTCCTAGTTGGTTGCGACAGCAGAGAGAGCCTGTGCCAGCAATTCACTGCCAATCGAGTCCTCGAAACGTTCGTAAACAGGGCCGACTTTGTCGCGGAACGCCCCTACATCTTCAATGTCGTTGATCTCCATGCCCGCGTCGGTCAGGGCGGTAATCACACCTTGTTCCGCTTCAGCGACAGTGATGCGCTGTGCAGCGATTGCCGCCACGCCAGCATCAAGAACCGCTTGCTGGACGTCTTCGGGCAGCGCTTCAAAGCTGCGTTCGGATATCAATAGGTGGACGGCGGAATAAGTATGCCGCGTAAAGCTGAGATATTTGGCAACTTCGGCAAAGTTGTTCGAATTCACAACAGAGGCTGGAATTTCCAACCCGTCAACTGTGCCTTGCTGCATGGCGGTGAATACTTCGCCCCATGCCATCGGAACCGGACTGCCCCCCAGTGATGAGAACATTTCGATAAACACAGGGTTCTGCATCGTCCGGTATTTAACACCCTCGACATCCGCCGGTGTGCGCACAGGCCGGGTGTTATTGATCATGTTACGAAAGCCCCCTTCGGCAGCCCCCAGTGACACAACACCGTTTTTGCGCAGGTTCGCGGCAAGTTCCTGGCCTACAGGGCCATCCAGTACCTCATGCGCCTGCTCGGCACTGCCGAACAGGAACGGCAGATCGACAAGCTGATAGGTCGGTTCAAGGTTGGCGACAACGGCATTGGTGATAATGCCAAGGTCGATCGTGCCAAATTGCAAACCTTCAAGGATCTCTTTGTCATCGCCAAGTTGGCGATTGGGAAACAGAATAACCTCGACGCGGCCCGGCATGGCAGCTTCGATCTCGGTTTTAAAAGCCCGCGCTGCGATGGCATAGGGGTCGGTGGGGCTGTCCGCTGTCAACCACGCCAGTTTAAGTTCGATCTCAGCCGCATGGGCCGTGCCAAATAGCGACGCTGTTGCAAGCGCGGCACCGGCTAATGTGGTGACCAGTCTATTTTTCATCGTAGAATCCTCCCGTGGATGATGATCGCGCGCTTGGTGCAACGCAAACAAAATGCAAAGTTTCATGTTTTGCTACAAGCAGATGGTAAGACAATACTTGAGCTTTTAACGCTTCATATTGCAAACCATAGTCCATTCATGTGCGCTGCAAGAAGTGCATATTTGGCAGTACATCATGCACGTAATTCAGCAATGCACGTGCATCTCATGCAGCATGCTGTGCAAGAAATGAAATTCACACAGGCGGTTTCAGACGTTACGGATACGAAACGCCGTGCCGCAAACCGCTGAAAGGTCATTGTTTATGAAGCCATCTGATACTGCCTTTGAGAGAGTTTCTGCACCCGATGACATGCTTTGGCCCGGTGACCGTCGCATCGCGGTCGTGTTCAACATCGCCTATGAAATGTGGACCCCGGATGCGACATCCGGTGTGGGTCCAATGGGAAATGTTCTTGCGGGGAATGTATTTGACCCGAATGCAGAGTCGTATGGAAACTACAACGCAACGGCGGGTGCGCAACGTTTGCTTGGCATTGCCGAACGCAATGGTATCGCCGCCAGCGTCCTGACCTCTGGTATGGTGGCAGAACACAAACCCGATCATGTTAAACAGATGGTTGATGCAGGGCACGAAGTGATCGCTCATGCCTATGCCCAGAACCTGATAAGTCCAACTCTTACGGCAGAACAGGATGCAAGGTCGATCCGCGAGACCACGGATTTGATTGAAAAGGCCACTGGATCACGACCCAAAGGGTGGATTAGTCCGCGCGTCACGTCCGGTTCCGATACCCATCGCCGCCTCGTGAATGAGGGATACCTCTGGCATGGTGATATGCTTGACGATGATCTGCCGTATCTACAGCGCTATCCCGAAGGCGATATCGTCGCTGTACCGATGTCCATCGACTTTAATGATCTACCACATGCAATGCGCTTCGGACGTACGCCTTTGCAGTTTGTAGACCTGTTTTTCCAAGCTCTTGATGAAATTGCCGATCAGCCTGCGGAAACACTCATTCTTGATGTTTTTGCACATGGGCATTGCTATGGCCGCCCAGCCGCAGCCTGGGCGATAGACAAAATCATGAAGCACTGTGCTGCACAGGATCATTTGTGGATCACCACACGAACGGCAATTGCCGAGCATTTTCGGGCAAATCTCTGCGTATAATTGCCAGCGCATTCATAGTAGGCCAGCTTGGTTGGCTTTGTTGCACAGAGCCGCTGAGCGTCGAACGGCTAAGCATGTAGCAGCCACTAAAATTATGCGCAAACTCTTGAAAATGGCTGGGATATATTCCGGATTGAGTGAACACCAATAAGCTGGGTTCAATTCATCAGGCTTAATAAATCGTTATTTGTCCGCCCACGATAACTTCTTCAAGGGGCAGGAATCCAATTTTGCAGGTGCCCGGAGTTCGGGGCCGGTTGACAGAAAAGAATTGGCCAGCTACCAATATGAAACGTTTCAATACTTGTGAAGGCGTCTCGCTGAGGGCCTCTCGAAACGATAAAGAAATGCGTTAGAAACGGACCTGGGAGGGACCAATGTTTAGTAAACTACCCGTTAAACTTCTGTCTGCGGCGGCTGTAGCCTTGATGGCGACAGTCTCCACATCTGCCATATCATGGGCAGAACCGCTTGAGATGCGCATTTCTCTTGATACCGGTCCGGCCCATGCGCGGAACAAGGCGATGGAAAAATTCGTCGAGGTTCTTGGCGAGCGGGCGGATGGTCAAATAGAGGTCAAAATTTACGGGTCTGCCCAGCTTTTCAAGGACCGTGATGTTGCCAAGGCTTTGCGTCAGGGTGGCATCGACATGGCTGCACCTGGTTTCTGGTTCCTGGGCGGAATGGTGCCCGAGGCGACCTCGGCGATGTTGCCCGTGTCCTATGGTCTTGAAATGGAAACCGCGCTTGGGGTGCTGGACAGTACCGTTGCCCCCTGGGCCAATCCCAGAATCGAAGCCAAGACAAATTCCCACGTTCTGGGTGACTGGCTTGTTTTGGGGGGGACTAGCTACTTTTCGGTCAACAAGGAAATTGCTGTCCACGAAGACATTGATGGCATGAAAATGCGTGTGCCCGGTGGCAGTCTGGTTGCCGCGCAGGCAGCAGCGCTAGGGGCGACAACAGTGCGTGTGCCGTTCAGTGATCTGCCGCTGGCGCTGAGCCAGGGCACGGTCGATGGTTTCCTGAGCAGTGCCGAAAGCGTTGTCAGCGCGAAATTATGGGACGCCGGCATCAAGTACGAGTTCAACGACAACGCGTTCTACGCAGCTTACGTTCCGCTGATCAGCAATGCCTTTTGGGACAAAATGTCAGCCGAGCAGCGCGAGATTGTGGTTGGCGCATGGCGTGATACCATCGGTGACGCTCGCACTGCGGCACTGGCCTCTCAGACCAAGGCCCGCGAGACTTTGGCGGAACATGGCGTAACCTCGGTGCAGCCAACGGCGGAATCCCTGGCAATGTGGCGCGCCAAGATGATGGAAGACCAGGAAAATCTGGTGGCGGAAATGAAAATGGATGCTGATTTTGTCAAAGCCCTTAACGCAGCCTACGGGCAGTAGGGAAACCAATGGCAAATAGTATCTTTTTCGGGGTGGCGCAAATCAATTGCCGCCCCGCATTCGACGCATGAAACGCCTGCTGAAAATCTGGAACGCCACCGAAAACACAATCGTCGGTTTGCTACTGCTTTCTGCGTTGGGGATGTCTCTTTTTGACATGTTCGCCCGGATAGCCAACCCAGAATGGGTCACGGGATTTTCCGAAGAAGTGGTCGTGTATATTGTGCTTTGGGCACTGTTTATTGCCTCCAGCACCCTGACCCAGGAAGGGCGGCAAGTCCGGGCTGACCTGATTGTCCAGATGCTGCCGCTGACAGGGCGTCGTCTGGCCGAGATCGTGCATTGCCTGATCGGCCTCGCCTTTAGCGCGACCCTGTTCTATTTTTCCTATCTGGGTGCCTATGAGGCCTGGGAATATGGAGATCTAAGCGTCGGTACGCTGCGGATGCCGCTTTGGATTTTCTATACGAGTCTGCCCGTTGGGTTTGGGCTGGTTGTTTTGCGCTATCTTCTCAAACTATTCTTGCTTTGCTTCCAATTCACGCCAGGACTTCTCAGCCGCTTCGAAGCCGAAAGCTGATCAGCCCCGCCAGATAACCGGACCTGACACCTTGACCATAACTCTTTTCCTGGCCCTGTTCTTTGTCCTGCTGGCGCTGGGCGTGCCTATCTATCTTGTGCTGGGCAGCACGGCGATGGTGAGTTTCATCATTGATGGCAAACCGTTGATCGGCTTTGCTTCGCAGATCCTCGACAATCTTAATTCACAGCTTTTGATGGCGATCCCGTTCTTTGTTCTGGCTGCGGCCTTTATGCAGCGCGGCGGAATTGCGCGGGTGTTGATTGATGTGGCCGATGTCTGGGCCGGTTGGTTGCCTGGGGGTTTAGGGGTGGTCTGTGTTGCCGCCTGTACGGTATTCGCGGCGATTTCGGGGTCATCCGTGGCCACCGCGCTGGCCATGGGCACCATCCTGATCCCCGAGATGGTCAAACGCGGCTATCCGCGACCACTGGCGCTTGGAGTGGTCGGCGCGTCTGGTACGCTGGGCATTCTGATTCCGCCCAGTCTGGCATTGTTGCTATATGCGCTGATAGCCGAAGAGTCGGTGCAACGGCTGTTTCTGGCCGGCGTCATTCCGGGGCTTTTGCAGGCCGGGCTGTTTGCCGGCTACATTATGGTGACCTCAAAGCGCAAGGATTTGCCGCGCCGTGAAAGGCCGAGTTTTCAGGTGTTCCTGCAGCAGAACCTACGTGCCTTGCCTGCGCTTTCGCTGCCGGTGGTTATTCTGGGCGGCATCTATTCCGGGATCGTCACCATATCCGAGGCCGCCGCGCTGTCTGCGTTGATTGCCTTTCTGCTCAGTGTGTTCGTCTATCGCCAAAGCGAGCTGCGCGAGACCCTGGCCATTGCAGCCGAAGGCATGAAAAGCGCAGCCAGCATCATGATCATCGTGGCAACTGCGCTGGTCTTTGGCCATTGGGTGACAGAATCCGGCGCACCGGAACTGTTGATTGATTTTGCGATCGAGCAGGACCTGAAAAGCTGGCAGTTCCTGTTGGTCATCAACGTTTTGCTGCTGGTGCTTGGTATGTTCCTTGAGGTTGCTTCGGTTTTGTTGATTACGCTGCCGCTGTTGCTGCCCCTGCTGGGGCCGCTTGGGATCAATCCGATCCATTTCGGCATCATCATGACAGTCAACATGGAACTGGCGCTGATCACGCCACCTGTCGGTCTGAACCTTTATGTGCTGTCGTCAATCACCGACGCCGGAATCGGCGAAATTGTACGCGGAATTTTACCTTTCATCGGTTTGATGGCGCTGCTTGTCGGACTGATAACATATGTGCCGGATATCTCATTGTGGTTTCCTTCGTTGTTCTACGAGGGCATTCGATAGGAAAACCTTAAAGATTCGGTGAACTCTGCCAAAAAGGGGCGATACAACATGTCTGACTTTCCGAAATTTGTCGAATTCCGCGAGGAAGGCCCGCGCGAGGGGTTCCAGATCGAGAAAACCATCCACCCAATTGAGCAGCGCGCCGAACTGATTGATTTGCTTGGTGAAACCGGACTAAAGCGTATCATGGTCGGGTCGTTTGTCAGCCCGAAATATGTGCCGCAAATGGCCGATACCGGCGAATTGTTTACCCGTATCAAACGCCAGCCCGGTGTCGAATATTCGACCATGTGGCTGAACGAAAAGGGCTTTCTGAACGCCCTTGCCGCGCAAGACGCGCATATCAACCCGATGCTGCTGTATTATACGTCGGATGCGTTTTGTCGGCGCAACAACAATTGCTCGATGGCGGAAATGGCCAAGCGTCAGAAAAGTTGGATCGCACTGTACCGACAGCACGGCTATGAGGTCGAGACCGTCGGGATCACCACCGCATTTGGTTGTAATTTTCAGGGCGAAATTCCGCTATCTCAGGTGCTGGATGTGGTGCGTGGAATGATGCAGCTGTGCGAGGAGACCGGGACCAAAGTGCCGACGCTCAGCATTGCGGATACCATGGGTTGGGCCAACCCCGAGGCCGTAAAACGAATGATCGACGGGTTGCGAAATCTGCTGCCGGAAACCCGGATCGCCATGCATTTTCACGACACGCGCGGGCTGGGTATTGCCAACCTGTATGCAGCGCTTCAGATGGGTGTTGACCTGTTTGACAGCGCCATTGGTGGGCTTGGCGGCTGTCCGTTCGGCGGCTTTGGCGATACGCGCGCGGCTGGCAATATTGCCACCGAGGATTCGGTTTTCATGTGCCATGAAATGGGCATCGAAACCGGTCTGGACCTTGAAAAACTGATTGTCGCCGCAACCAAGGCCGAAGAGATCATCGGCACGCCCCTCATGTCGCGGGTTCTGCATTCCGGCGGGCTGGACCGGTTCCGCGCCTGAAACGGGTAATATGCCTGGGAAACTGCGTCATACAGCCCCTCCGTGAAACGTTTCATTGTTTCGGCCGGTATAGTCTTGTAGCCTGCTGGTAAGCCTGAAAAACAACTGAGAATACCAATAAAAAGGACGACCCCAATGGATCTGAGCATTGATGACTTTCAGATGAGCATCGGCAATGACTTTCCGGAAGTGCGCGAGGGCGTGCGCAAGCTGTGCGCCGATTTCCCCGCCACCTACTGGCGCGATCTGGACAAGCAAGAGGCCTATCCGGATGCCTTCGTCAAAGCGATGAGCGACGGAGGCTATCTGTCGTCGCTGATCCCCGAAGAATATGGCGGGCTTGGCCTGCCGTTCCGGGCGGCTCAGGTGACGCTTCAGACGGTGCACGAAGAGGGCTGCAATGCCGGAGCCTGCATTGCGCAGATGTACACGATGGGCACGGTTCTGAAACACGGTAATGAGGATCAAAAGCAACGCTATCTGCCCAAGATTGCCACCGGAGAACTGCGCTTGCAAGCCTTTGGCGTGACCGAACCCGGGGCCGGATCAGAGACATTGAAACTAAAGACCCGGGCCGTGCGACATGGGGATAAGTACCTGATAAACGGTCAGAAAATATGGACTTCTCGGGTGGCACATTCGGACCTGATGTTGCTTTTGGCGCGCACGACGCCGATTGACGAGATGAAGCATCGTAAGCACGGGCTGTCGGTGTTTCTGCTGGACATCAAAAAGGGTCTTGCGGATGGCACAATCGAGATCAAGCCGATCGACATCATGACCAATCACCTGACCTACGAAGTGTTCTTTAACGACGCTGTTATTCCGGCCGAGGATTTGATCGGCGAAGAGGGCGAAGGGTTCTCCTATATCCTGTCCAGCATGAACGCCGAACGCACGCTTGCGGGTGGGCTGATCATCGGGGCGGGGAACTGGCTGATGAAAAAGGCGGTGGATTACGCCAATGAGCGCATCGTTTTTGGCGGTCCCATCGCCAAGAATCAGGGTATCCAGTTTCCCATTGCCAATGCTTACGCCGAACTGGACGCTGCCGATCTGATGTGCCGACGGGCGGCGGCGATGCTGGATGCGGGCATTCCATGTGGCTATGAGGTGAACGCCTCCAAACATCTGGCGGCTGAATCCGCATGGGAGGCCGCAGATGTCTGCATGCAAACCTATGGTGGTTTTGGTGTTGCGCGCGAATTTGACGTTGAACGCATCTGGCGCGAGGTACGCCATTTCCGGACTGCGCCGATTTCGACCAACCTGATTCTTGCCTTTATTGGTCAGCACAAGCTGGGCATGCCCAAATCTTACTAGTCCAATTGCGAACGGAGTCCCCATGACACAAGAATTTGAAACCATACTGGTCGAAAAACGTGACAACGGTCTGATGATCGTGACCTTTAACCGGCCCGAAGTTTATAACGCCATGAACACCACCATGATGCGCGAACTGGGCGACGTGTTCGCGCCCATGGTTCAGCGTCCGGGCGATGTGCGCTGTGTCATTCTGACCGGCACAGGCGACAAGGCGTTCTGTTCCGGCGGAGACCTGAAACAGCGCAATACCATGAATGACGAACAGTGGTTCGATCAGCACCTTGACGGGCAGCGGGCGATCTTTTCGATGGCCGATTGTCCGGTGCCGATCATTTGTGCGGTGAACGGGGTGGCCTTTGCCGGTGGTCTGGAAATGACCCTTAGCTGCGATTTCACCTATTGCGCTCCGCACGCGCGATTTGCCATTACCGAGGTCAGCCGTGGCATCATGCCGGGGGCAGGGGGCGTGTCGGTCCTGCCCAATGTCATCGGCGAACGCCGCGCCAACGAAATGGTGCTGGCGGCGCGTCCAATTGATGCGGAAAAGGCTTTGGAGTGGGGGCTGGTCAACAAGATCTGCGCCGAGGGCAATTTGATGTCAGAGGTGATCGAAGTGGCCGAGGCAATCTGCGCCAACGCGCCGCTATCGGTGAAACAGGCCAAAAAGGCGATGGCGGTTGCCCGTGATGTGGACCGCAAGACTTCGCACCGCTTTGCGCTTGAGGCCTATCACCGGCTGATCCTGTCCGAAGACCGCATCGAGGGCATGGCCGCATTCAACGAAAAACGTGACCCGGTGTTCAAGGGGCGCTGATCAACTAGACCCCAGTTTCAGGCCGCAGTTTCAGGCCGCAGTTTCAGGCCGCAGTTTCAGACCCCAGCGATGGCAGGTTGGACACACGGGGCAGGTTCTCCATATCGTCCAGCGCATCAAACAGGGCGCGGGCGCGGTTGCCACCAACGCCGCCCGCGCTCAGGCAGTCCTCGAACTTGGTCCACAGTTCGTCACGGGTCAGGGGCAAGTCCCAGTCGCCGCGTGCCATTTCGACCTTGGCACTTTTCAGGACATCACCATTGGTCAGTGTCAGTGTCACCTGATCATAGGGTGAAAACACGTCATTCACCTCTGATTTTTCAGGGTTTTCAACGACTTGAACCGTTTCAATAAGGCGCTGAACCTCAGGGCGTTGGACAAATTCGTCCGTCAGTTCTGCCAGTCCTGACCGCCCGGCAACCAACCCGCAGGCCATTGCAAATTCGATAGAGAACTTGGCCTCAAGCCCGGTTTGCGGGCGTGCATTGCGCAAAATCGCCGCTTGGGTCGTGCCAATTTCGACCCGGATCGCCGCCACATCCGCCGCTTTGACGGCCGTTTCAGCGCGCAGGTCAAGCAGCGCATCGACCGCGCGGTGCACCGCATAACACATCGGGTATTTCTTGATCCCGACCCGGTGTTTGACGATCTGCCAATCCCGTCCCAGCCGGTCGCAGGGGGTGTCTGTGTCAATCCTGCCTTCGGGCGACAGGGCAAACAACAAGCCGCGCGGATGTTCCAGAACGTCGCCCGAGGCAGTCATGCCGGCCTCTGCCAGTCGCGCTGCCATCAGGCCCGATTGCGCCGCGCGTCCGGCATGATAGCTTTTGGTCATCGAGCCAAAGTTGGCTGCCAACCCGCAGGATTCAGAGGCCGCAATACCCACGGCCTGCGCCGCTGTTTCGGCGTCCAGCCCACGCAGCGCCGCGCAGGCCGCCGCCGCACCAATCACCCCCAGAACCGACGTTGGATGCCAGCCTTTCAGGTGGTGCGCACCAGCCTCGCGCAGGGCAAGCTCGGCCCAGACTTCGTAGCCGACCACATAGGCGCGCAGCACATCCTGTCCGGTTGCATCAGGCATCGTATCGGCTTGCGCCAGGATCGCGGGGGCCAGAACCGTGGACGGATGCCCCCCCAACGGAAGCGCCACATCGTCATAATCCAGAACGTGCATCGCCGTGCCGTTCAACAGCGCCGCCAGCGGGGCAGAAACCCTCTCATCGCTCATGAACAGGCGGGCCTCGGCAGGTTCATTGCCAGCCCGAAAGCACCCGTCAAGGATATCGACCACCGGTTCGGCCCGGCCCGGCATCATCGTGCCGATGGCATCAATCGTGCCCAGTTTCACAACTCCGGCTGCTTCTGGTGGAAGATCTTTGTAGGAAACCGAAGAGATGAATGCGCCAATTTCACGGGTCAGGGCTGTGGTCATATCAGTTCTCCATGAGGGTGCGGGCATTCAGCTTGACAGATTTATGAAACGTTTCATAGAGTGGTGAGGTCCCAATAGCAATACAGAACCCGCCCGTTCGCAGATCGAAATCGGGCGAGTTCCAGTTTTCCGAGGCCAAGTCCGCAATGAACATTTCCGTGTCACTGAACGACAAATACACGCTGGAACGGGGGCGTGTTTATATCACCGGCATTCAGGCGCTGGTGCGCTTGCCGCTGATGCAACGTCAGCGCGATCTGGCCGCCGGTTTGAACACTGCCGGGTATGTTTCGGGCTATCGCGGCTCTCCGGTGGCGACCTATGATCTGGAACTGGGGCGGGCACAGAAGGTGCTGGAAGATAACCAGATAAAGTTTGAAACCGGCATCAACGAAGACCTTGCCGCGACCGCGTTGTGGGGCACGCAGCAGGGTGCCCTGTCGCCAAAGGCAAAATACGATGGCGTGTTTGGCATATGGTACGGCAAAAACCCCGGGCTGGACCGGTGCGGTGATGCGTTCAAGCACGCCAATCATGCGGGCACCTCTGCAAATGGAGGCGTGCTGGTGGTGGCCGGAGATGACCATGGCGCGCTGTCGTCCAGTCTGGCCAATCAAAGCGATCAGGCGCTGATTGCGTCCTATATTCCGATCCTCTATCCCGCCAACCTGCAGGATTACCTTGATTTCGGGCTGATGGGCTTTGCCATGTCCCGTTTTAGCGGCCTTTGGGTCGGGTTCAAGGCGGTGACCGAGGTGGTGGAAAGCGCGGCCTCGATCGTGGTCGACCCGGACCGGGTGAACATCGTTGTACCGGATGATGTCGACATGCCTCCTGGCGGTCTGAACATCCGCTCTGATGTTACCCGCTTTGAAATGGAAGAAATTCTGATCAACCACCGTCTGCCAGCGGCGCTGGCCTTTGCGCGGGCCAACAGGATCGACCGGGTGGTAATCGAACCGACCCGGCCACGTATCGGTATCGCGGCGGCTGGCAAAGCCTATCTCGACCTGCGTCAGGCGCTGGAATATCTGGGGATTGACGACAAGACCGCTGCCCAGTTGGGGATCAGGGTTTATAAGGTCGGCATGATCTGGCCGTTAGAGCCTGAGGGCGCGCGTGCATTTGCCGAAGGGTTGGAAAAGATCATCGTGATCGAGGAAAAGCACGGGCTTATCGAGGATCAGCTGACCGCGCTGCTCTACCGTCAACCGGTCGGGCAACAGCCCATTGTCGTCGGCAAGCGGGATCAACAGGGAAACCGGATGGTGCCGGCCCACGGCGAGGTCAACCCGACGATGATTGCCCGTATTCTTGCCGGGCAGTTTGCCGACCTGCCGGGGCTGCCGGACCTGGATGCCTGTCTGGCCGGCATAGAGGCGCGTGAAACCGCGCCCAACGCCGAACATACCGACCTGACGCGGATACCGTTCTTTTGCTCGGGTTGCCCGCATAACAGCGGTCTGCGCGCTCCTAAGGGATCTCGTGTTTTTGGCGGTGTTGGATGTCACGCCATGGCTGTGTGGGTTCCGGGGTCGGGGGTCGAGTTTTTCACTCAAATGGGCGGCGAGGGCTGCACCTGGATCGGCGAGGCACCATTTAGTGAAATTGACCACGTATTCCAAAACCTTGGTGATGGCACCTTTCATCATTCCGGGTCACTGGCGATCCGGGCAACGGTCGCGGCCAAGGTCAACATCACTTTCAAGATCCTGTTCAACGATGCGGTGGCGATGACCGGCGGGCAAACCCTTGGCGAAGGTCTGACAGTGCAAAGCATCGCCCATATGTGCCACTTTGAAGGCGCCAGTCGCATTGTCATTGCCAGCGACGAGCCTGAGAAATACGGCGGTACGGCAGGATTTCCACCCGGTGTGACCATCCATCACCGAAGCGAACTTATCGCGGTTCAGGATGAATTGCGCGAAACCCCCGGAACCACCATTCTGATCTATGACCAGACTTGCGCCGCAGAAAAGCGCCGCCGCCGCAAGCGCGGCACCTTCCCGGACCCGGCCAAGCGAGCGTTCATCAACGATCTGGTCTGCGAAGGCTGCGGCGATTGCGGCGTGGTGTCCAGCTGCGTCGCCATTTCACCGCTGGAAACCGAAACCGGTCGTAAGCGGGTGATTGATCAGTCCGCCTGCAACAAGGACTATTCCTGCGTCAACGGGTTCTGTCCGGCCTTTGTCACCGTGCATGGCGGAGGGCTGCGCAAACAGGAAAGTGCCGCCGCCAATAGCGATAGCCTGTTTGAAAGGCTGGTCGATCCAGAGATTCCGGCCCTTGACGCGCCTGTCGATATCGTCGCCTGCGGCATAGGTGGTACCGGGGTGCTGACGGTCGGCGCTCTGGTCGGCATGGCCGCCCATATCGAAGGCAAGGGCGTGTCCGTTCTTGATTTCACGGGCCTGTCGCAAAAGAACGGCGAAGTGATGAGCGAAGTGCGCCTGGCCCCCAACCCCGAAGACCTGAAATCAATCCGCATTGCTACTGGCAACGCCGATGTGCTGCTGGGCTGCGATCTGGTGGTGGCGGCCGGGGCAGGGGTGCAAAAACGTCTGCGGTTTGGCAAAACGCGTGCTGTTGTCAATACTCACCTGATCCCCACCGCGGGCTTTACCGCTCAGCCCGACATGGAGATGGACGCAAAGCGGATGCGCAAGATGATAGCCAACGCTCTGGGACCAGAGAATGCCACCTTCCTCAATGCAACGGCAATCACGTCGGCGCTGATGGGCAACAGCGTGACCGCCAACACCTTTGTTTTGGGCATGGCCTGGCAGCTGGGCCTGATTCCGCTGGGTCGCACGGCGATGGAGCAGGCGATTACCCTGAACGGCGTGGCGGTTGCAGACAATCACCGCGCCTTCAAATGGGGTCGTCTGGCGGTTCAGGACCAAAAGGCGGTCGAAGATGCCGCCGCACCGAGCCTTGCCGGGCGTGCTCTGGCCGAGACCCCGCCTGAGGGGTTCGAGACACTCGTTACCAACCGGGTGGCAGAGCTGACCGCCTATCAGAACGCTGGCTATTCACGACGTTACGAAGCGTTCGTGCGTCGTGTCGCGGATGCTGAAAACGCGCAGACTCCGGGGCAAACCGCGATGGCCGAGGCTGTTGCACGTTATCTTTACAAACTGATGGCCTACAAGGACGAATACGAAGTTGCCCGCCTATTCACTGATGGGCGTTTTCAGGAGCGGTTGGCCAGTCAGTTCAGCGACATTGATCATCTGCGGTTTCATCTGGCCCCGCCGCTGATCTCGCGGAGCGATCCGGAAACCGGTAATCTGATCAAAGGTGACTACGGGCCATGGGTGCTGAAGGCGCTGAAAGTACTGCGCCCGTTACGCAGACTGCGTGGCACCGCATTCGACCCCTTTGGTTATACCAAAGAACGTCGGCAGGAACGCCTGCAAATCAGTCAATACGAGCAGGTTATCACGGGATTGATTGACAATCTGTCCCCGGACCGCCACACCCTCGCTGTCGAGATCGCCAAGATCCCTGAAGGCATTCGCGGCTATGGCCACATCAAGGCGCGCCACCTGGAACAGGCCCAGGAGAAAGAGGCGATACTGTTGGCGCAGTTTTACGGCACAAGCGGAACGCTTCAGGCCGCGGAATGAACCGGTCGCCCAATGAGGCGGACAAATGAAACCAATCGAATGAAAGAATAATATCAATGCTCAGCGAAGCCCTGAAAGGTGTCACCGTTGTCGAAATGGGTCAGGCCGTTGCCGCCCCCTTTTGTGCCACTCAACTGTCCGAGGCCGGCGCGCGAGTGATCAAGATCGAACGCCCCGGCGGCGATTTTGCTCGGGCCTATGACGATCACCTGAAGGGGGCCAGTATTTTCTTTTCTTGGCTGAACCGGGGCAAGGAATCGGTTGAACTGGACATCAAGAATCCCGAGGACGCCGCGCTGTTGCACCGGATCATCGACAAGGCTGATGTGTTCATTCAGAACCTTGCACCCGGTGCCGCCGCCCGTGCCGGGTTTGGCTCGGACGAGTTGCGCGCCCGAAATCCGCGTTTGATCACCTGCGATATCAGCGGCTATGGCGAAGGTGGCGATTATGGGGAAATGAAGGCCTATGATATGCTGGTGCAGGCCGAAAGCGGGCTGGCTGCGGTTTCCGGCACGCCCGAGACTCCGGGTCGCGCCGGAGCTTCGGTTTGCGATCTGGCCTGCGCCACGAATGCCTATGCCGGCATCCTCAAGGCGTTGCTGGCGCGCGGCAATACCGGCCAGGGGGCAGGGCTTTCGATATCGTTGTTTGATAGCATGACCGATTGGGTGGCAATGTATGTCGCCGCCTATGAGACCACCGGCAAGGTCACGCCGCGCACCGGTTTCAGCCACGGTCTGATTGCGCCTTATGGCGCCTTTGCAATCGGCGATGGCAGCCAGGTTGTGCTGGCTGTCCAGAATCAGCGTGAATGGGCACGGTTATGCGAGACTGTTCTTGAGGATGCGTCGTTAAAGGACCACCCCGATTACAAAGACAACCCGGCCCGCAGCCGCAACCGGGCCGCATTGAACGACCTGATAACCGCGGCATTCAGCGGTCTGGATCGTGATACCGTGGTGGCGCGTCTGCGCAAGGCCGACATCGCCTACGGTTTTATCAACGAGATTTCGGACATGCCTGACCATCCCGCCCTGAGCAGGGTCGACCTGAGCTCGGAACGAGGACCGGTCAGCATCGTCGCCCCGCCCCTGAAGGTCGCGGGCGAGGTCTCTGCCGTGGGTGCTGTACCCGTTCTTGGGGCCGCGACGGATACTGTCCGGGCGGAATTTGCGTGAACCGGGCACCAAGCAGGATCGCAGAGCCTGCACAACCCAGCGGTAGGACGATGAAAGGCCGATTTTCTTGACCCACACTGCGCTGAACGAAAGGTAGACCCGGATCATGTCGCCCAACCGGCCTACAATCCGTGACGTTGCCAAGGCGGCGTCGGTCTCTCTTGGGACGGCATCGAGGGTGATCAACGGCTATAGCACGGTCAAACCCGAGATACGCGCCCGCGTGACAGAAGCAATCAAGGCGCTGAACTATATGCCAAACCCCATGGCGCAAAGCATGCGCACCGGGTCCACGCGTACCATTGGCTGTGTGTTGCGCAGCCTCAAGACACCGGTGATGGCCGATTTTGTCAAAAGCGCCGAACAGCTCACCAGCCCGGCGGGCTATGCATTGATGCTGGCCAACAACAGTGATTCCGCTGAAACCGAGCGCATAATTCTTCAGGCTTTTTCCAAACGGTCGGTCGATGGATTGCTGCTTACAATCTGTGACGAAGAAGATACTGCGGTGCTGCCCCTTCTGCGAGAGCTTGATATTCCGATCGTGTTGCTGGATCGAAAACTTGGCTCGGAATTTGATTCAGTTATCGTCGATCATTGCAGCGGACTGGTGCAGGCGACCGAATATCTGTTGGGATTGGGGCATCGCCGTATCGCGCTTCTTGCGGGGAACCCGGTTGTGCATCCGGCCCGTGATTCCATTGCCGGGTTCAAAAAAGCACATAAGCTGGCGGGGCTGTCCTGGGAGAAGGAGTTGGTGGTTTGCAGTGATTTCTGGGATTCGACTGCCTATGCAAAAACCCATGCCCTGCTGGCGTCCGATAACCCGCCCACGGCAATCATATCCGGGGGCACCATGATGCTTCCTGGGGTGCTGCGGGCGGTACGCGAGTCAGGTCTGAAAGTGCCCGAGGATATTTCGCTGATTACGGGATACGATTCAGAGTTGGCACAGCTGGTCACTCCCGCCATCACCGCAATTCAGAAAGATTATTCAGCCGTCGGAGCTTTGGGTGGCGAACTTCTTTTGCAGCGGCTTAACCAATCCATGATTGGCGAGCCGCGCTGTCTTCTGGTGCCCAGTTCGTTTATTGAACGCAATTCCTGTGCTCAACCCAAAACCGTCTGACCTTGCGGGATGTTTGCCTGCGTGATCCCATCCGAGAGCGCAACTACCTTGATGATCTCGGGGTGAGGCGCCTTTATTTTGTAAATGCTTTGCCTGGTGATTTTGGAACCAGAGAGAGATGAAAATAGCTAAGAAAATACGGGTTTCGGTCGATTTCAAACACGCCAGACACGTCCTTGGGCAAAGCCCGCTTCCATTGCTGGATCATCGCCTGATGAACCCCAAATCGGGTCGCAAGTTCAGATATCGGCCCTTG
>JAHRVZ010000058.1 GCA_019090405.1 Paracoccaceae bacterium | reverse complement strand
TCGCCGCTTTATTGCAGGAAAGTAAACCATGGGCGCGCGCAAAATCATCATTGACACCGACCCCGGCCAGGATGACGCCGTTGCCATATTGCTGGCCTTTGGCAGCCCTGACGATGTCGAGGTTCTGGGCATTACTGCTGTGGCGGGCAATGTCCCGCTGGCACTGACAGTCAAAAACGCGCGGATCATCTGCGAGTTGGCCAACAGAGGTGATATACTGGTTTATGCAGGCTGTGACAGACCTCTAAACCGGGCTTTGGTCACGGCTGAACATGTGCATGGCAAAACCGGGTTGGATGGGCCGGTTTTGCCCGATCCGACAATGCCGATTGCTGATGGGCATGGTGTTGATTTCATTATCGAAACCCTGCGCAATCAACCTGCAGGAACTGTAACCCTTTGCCCGCTGGGTCCATTGACCAATATCGCCACCGCCTTTCAAATGGCGCCGGATATCATCGAAAAAGTACAGGAAATCGTCCTTATGGGCGGCGCATATTTTGAAGTTGGCAACATCACGCCAACCGCCGAATTTAACATTTATGTCGACCCGCAAGCCGCTGATATTGTTTTTAAATCCGGCGCTCCGCTAACCGTTCTTCCGCTGGATGTCACCCACAAGGCGCTGGTCACCAAACCGCGCAATGACGCCTTTCGCGCCATAGCGACCCCTGTGGGTGTCGCGGTTGCCGAGATGACCGACTTTTTTGAACGGTTTGACAAGGAAAAATACGGCAGTTTAGGTGCGCCTTTGCATGACCCATGCGTGATCGCCTATCTGATCCGCCCAGATCTGTTCACCGGCCGACACATCAACGTCGAGATCGAAACCACATCCGATCTGACCCTTGGCATGACTGTAGCCGACTGGTGGGGCGTCACTGACCGCGCGCCCAATGCGCAGTTTATGGGTGACATAAATGCGGATGGCTTTTTTGCGCTGCTCACCGAACGACTGGCCCGCCTGTGAGCGCCGCATTGCATCTGGCCAAACCGGCTGACCTGACCAAACTATGCGACATGGTTGCGGCTTTTCACGCCGAGGCAGGCATAAACAGCACGCAGACGTCACGCCAAGCTGCAATTGAGCCGCTGTTGAACGGCATCCCACATGGGGCCGCCTACCTGATTGGGCCTGCCCGGTCGCCCATCGGCTATGTCGTTGTCACCTTTGGCTGGTCGGTCGAATTTGGCGGCATGGACGGCTTTATCGACGAAATCTATGTGCGCCCGACCATCCGTAAACGCGGCATCGCATCAGAAGTTCTTAATGACCTGCCAAAGGCTTTGGCGGGCGCTGGTCTTAAGGCATTGCATCTGGAAGTCGATCGCCAAAGCGACGCCGCCCAACGCCTATACGCCCGCGCCGGTTTTAAAGGGCGCGAGCATTATATGCTTATGACAAAGAAAATGTGACTGTCTGCTTAACGCAGGATCGAACGGCCTGCGTATTCGGCCACTTCGCCCAATGCTTCTTCGATGCGGATCAGCTGGTTGTATTTTGCCAAGCGGTCTGATCGCGACAACGACCCGGTTTTGATCTGCCCGCAATTGGTCGCCACGGCCAGATCGGCAATCGTGGCATCTTCGGTTTCGCCGGACCGGTGTGACATCACATTGGTAAACCCTGCCCTATGCGCCATGTCCACCGCTTTAAGAGTCTCGGTCAACGTGCCGATTTGATTGACTTTTACCAACATTGAATTGGCGCTTTTACGTTCAATTCCTTTGGCCAAACGGCTGGGATTGGTCACAAACAGATCATCACCAACCAGTTGAACCTTGTCGCCCATCGCTTCGGTCAAGGCGGCCCAGCCATCCCAGTCATCTTCTGACATGCCGTCCTCGATTGAAAAGATCGGATAATCCCGGACCAAGGCTTCAAGGTAGGCGACATTTTCTTCCGAGCTTAGGGTCTTGCCCTCGCCGGACAGAACATATGATCCGTCTTTGTAGTATTCAGTCGCCGCACAATCCAGCGCCAGATAGATGTCTTTACCCGGTTCATAGCCAGCCTTTTCGATGGATTTCAGCACGAAATCCAACGCTTGGCGGGTTGATGCGATGTCAGGCGCAAACCCGCCTTCGTCACCAATGCCAGTGCTCAGACCAGCGGCAGACAGTTCGGATTTCAGCGTATGAAACACTTCGGCCCCCATGCGAACGGCATCGCGAATGTTGGTCGCCGCCACCGGAGCAATCATGAATTCCTGAATATCTATTGGATTGTCGGCGTGTTCCCCACCGTTGATGATGTTCATCATCGGCACCGGCAACACCCGCGCCGAGGTGCCCCCGACATAGCGAAACAGCGGCTGAGTGGTGAAATCCGCAGCCGCCTTGGCCACCGCCAAAGACACGCCCAGAATGGCGTTTGCCCCCAAACGGCCTTTGTTTTCAGTCCCGTCCAGTTCGATCATTGTGCTGTCGATCGACACCTGTTCGGTTGCATCCAGACCAACCAGTTCCTCGGCAATCTCGCCGTTCACGGCGGCAGCGGCCTCAAGCACGCCTTTGCCGTTATAGCGTGATTTGTCACCGTCGCGTTTTTCCACCGCTTCATAGGCACCAGTTGACGCCCCGGATGGCACAGCAGCGCGCCCCATGGTGCCGTCTTCCAGAATGACATCCACTTCGACCGTCGGATTGCCGCGGCTGTCAAGAATTTCGCGGGCGTGAATGTCGATAATGGTGCTCATGTCAATATCCTGTGGTTAGGGTTCGCCTGTCTCATAACCAGAGTTTTGAACAAACAAAAGACCATTTGACCTTGTAATCGGCTTCAATCGCCAGTGCCTTTTGTGTTGGTGACACTTTGCGCCGCCAGATTGCAGGTCCGGATTTGCAATGCTAAGCAAACAAACATGAGTTTTCAGATTCCGACCAGTCAGCCGATTTTAACGATAACCACTCTCGCAATAGGTGCAATTGGCGCAGCCCTGGCTTATGCGCTTTCACTGCCCGCATCGGTCCTGATTGGTCCGGCAATTGCGGTCAGCCTGACCAGCCTTGTCGGTCTGCGCATGGAAATTTCAACGCTGGCGCGTGACGCTTGTTTTGTGTTGTTGGGTCTTGGTATTGGCGCCGGGTTTGATGCGCAGGCCACGGCTGCAATTTTGCGCTGGCCTTTGGCGTTTCTGATAATGGCGATCATGCTGGTGGCGATCATTCAGATTTGTAGCGTCATATTGATCAGGTTCTTTGGTTTTGAACGTCGCAGCGCCATTTTATCTGCAGCCCCCGGGCATCTGAGCTATGTTCTGGGACTTGCAAGCGATCTAAAGGGCGATGTCGGACGCGTTGCGGTTGTGCAAACCATAAGGTTATTGGCGCTTTCGGTCAGCGTGCCATTTGTGGCGCTGGCAATGGGCTATGAAATGAGCCCCGTCGCCATGGCCGGAGGGACACCGATGTCATTGTGGCACATTCTGGTGCTGGTCTTGGCAGCGATTGTATTGGGCGCGGTGCTAAAGCGGCTGAACATGCCGGCGCCTTTGCTATTGGGGGCAATGGCGGCCTCATCTCTTAGCCATGCCACCGAATTGACACCGGGGGGCATGCCAATCTGGTTAATGACGCCTGCCTTTCTGGTATTGGGCACCCTGATCGGCACCCGGTTTTCCGGCATGTCGCTGGCAAGTTTCCGCGCCTCTTTGATGGCAGGGCTGACGACTACGGTCGTCGCTGTTGCGCTGGCCGGTCTTGCCGCGGTGCCTGTGGCATGGGCTTTGGGGATGCCGGTACCACATGTTTTGGCCGCATTTTCACCCGGTGGTTTGGAAACGATGGTTGCAATGTCGGCCACAATGGGCGCCAGTCCCGGATTTGTCGCCGCCTGTCATGTGATCCGCTTGCTGATCCTGACCGTGCTGATCCCGATAAGTTTAGGGCGGCAACGTCAATATCAGGCCTAGCATGGGCGTAAACCCAAACGCCTAATTGGGTTTTTTCACAGGGACGCCATATAGTTCCAGCCGATGACCGCGCAACGTATAGCCCAACTTGGCCGCGATTTTTTCTTGCAGAGCTTCGATTTCAGGGTCAACAAATTCGATCACTTCACCCGAATTCATGTCGATCAGATGATCGTGGTGGTCACGCTCGGCGTCTTCATAGCGCGCGCGCCCGTCGCCAAATTCAAGCCGTTCAAGAATACCGGCCTCTTCAAACAATTTGACCGTCCGGTACACCGTGGCAATCGAAATCCCTGCATCCAACGCGCTGGCACGGGCATACAGTTCTTCTACATCCGGGTGGTCAACGCTGTCTTGCAGCACCTGCCCGATGATACGCCGCTGGCCGGTCATACGCAGACCTTTGGCCTCGCATCGGGAAATAATAGTTTCTGCCATAGCCGCCCTTTATGTTGCAAATCGGTTTAGAGGAATTATTCGGGCAGGAAAAGCAGATTACGTTCTGCCAACCGCCAAGACCTTCGCAGCGTCAGACGTTTTATCAATCTGCCACTGCCGGTTGACATCGCGCGTCAAAAGCCCCATGTGGCTCTCAGACGTTGTCATCTGCCGCGTGAGCAGAGGCGATTTTGGCGGTGATACTCCGCTGGCCTGACAAAGGCCCGCCAGCAAGACGACGTTAACCGTGTTCCCAAAATCACGCGTGGGGCCAAAGCGCCGGACCGATCCGCGTTGGCATATGGCCACCGGGTCTGAGGACTTGGCGTACCCCAAAGGCCGCAAATCATGCGGCAGAAATGTTGAGCTTTCACAGCATGTGAAGGCTCGAAAGGATATGTATTGAACGACTTTGAAATGATGGGCCTGCCCGCCAAACTGGTGGCACGCCTTGCAAATATGGGCATCACTGAACCTACTCCGATCCAAAGCCATGCAATTCCGCATGCCATGAATGGTCGCGATGTAATGGGTCTGGCCCAGACCGGCACCGGCAAAACGGCGGCCTTTGGCCTGCCCTTGGTGTCACAAATGCTGGAATTCGGCAAAAAACCGGAACCAAAAACCGTGCGTGGACTGGTTCTTGCACCGACACGTGAACTGGCCGGGCAAATTGCCGTGAACCTGCGCGCCTATTGCGAAAACACGCCGCTTAAGGTCGGCATGGTTGTGGGTGGTCAGTCCATCAACGCCCAGATTTCCCGCCTGTCGCGTGGCACTGATCTTCTTGTTGCCACACCCGGCCGGCTGATTGACCTGATGGACCGGCGCGCCCTGACACTTGAGGCCTGTGCCTTTCTGGTGCTGGACGAAGCTGACCAGATGCTGGACCTTGGATTCATCCACGCCTTGCGCAAAATTGCAGCGATGTTGCCCGAGCAACGCCAGACCATGCTGTTTTCAGCCACCATGCCCAAGCAGATGAACGAACTGGCGCAAAGCTATCTGACCAGCCCGATCCGGGTCGAGGTTTCGCCTCCGGGCAAAGTTGCGGACAAAGTCACCCAAGAGGTGCATTTCATCGCCAAAGCCGAGAAAACCAGTCTGTTGGTTGAGTTGATGGAAAAACACCGCGACGATCGTGCATTGGTGTTTGGTCGTACCAAACATGGGTCGGAAAAGCTGATGAAAACGCTGGTGAAACGTGGCTTTAAGGCCGGGTCCATTCATGGCAACAAAAGTCAGGGCCAGCGCGACCGCGCCATTGCGGCGTTCAAATCGGGTGAGATCATGGTGTTGGTGGCAACGGATGTGGCGGCGCGTGGGCTGGACATCAAAGACGTGAAACACGTCTATAACTATGACCTGCCCAATGTGCCAGAAAACTATGTTCACCGTATCGGTCGAACCGCACGTGCGGGCGAAGATGGTGCGGCGGTCGCGTTCTGCTCGCCTGATGAAATGGGTGAATTGAAGGCCATCCAGAAGACCATGAAACTGACTATTCCGGTTGCGTCCGGACGTCCGTGGGAACCTTCAGAAGCCTCTGAAAAGCCCAAGGGCCGAGGCGGCTCACGCCGTGGTGGTCGCCCGGGTGGAGGTCGCCCTGGTGGTGGCAATTCCGGCGGTGGAGCACCGTCCGGAGGACCGCGCAGACGCCGCCGCGGACCCAAGCAGGGTGGTGGAGGCGGTCGCAAAGCGGCCTAGCCATCTTGACCAGTCACAAAACAATAATCCGGCGGCCATATCGGTCGCCGGTTGACGTTTCTGACCCCAGTTCTGACCCCAGTATTTTTTGACTCAGCTATTTGACGGAAAATCATGTTGGCGCGGCAACACGCCCAAAGACTTCAGCCTGCTCTGACCAGATCTACCCAAATCGGCAGATGATCTGATGCCATTTGCGCCGGCGATTGCGTAAAAACCCCATGCTCAACAGCCGACAACTCTTTGCTCAGCGCAAAGCGATCCAAAGCGCCCATCGGACGCAGTGCCGGAAAACTGGGCTTTGGCGGTAAAAACGACATGTCTGGTGCGCATTGATCCAACACCGGAAGGTTTGACCATTCGTTGAAATCCCCGGCCCAGATCGACGCCATATCTGTCATCTCGCCAGCTTCCATTGCAAGTTGCAGCACCTGTTGACGGCGATAATGGGCGATCAGCCCCAGATGCATTCCAAACACCCGCAACGGGCCTAACTGCGTGTCAAATTCCACCCAGACAGCGCCACGCGGCTCAAGCCCCGGCAGCTTGATATGCCCTTTTGCGCGCAATTTGATGTTCGGATCACTCCAGACAATCGCATTTCCATGCCAACCCAATGATCCGGCCCCGCCAAGGTCAGCAATCTGCCAGTCCGATTCCAGCAAGGTAAAATGCGGCAGCGCTGCCGGGCGTGGTGCCAGCCGTTTATCGGCCTCTTGCAGCACCACAATCGACGCTTTCATTCCCTCAAGCACCCGCATGATCCGGTCAGGCCGTCGACGCATATCCATGCCGATGCATTTCTGGATATTATAGCTGGCGACACGCAAATGCGCCGGGTCTTTCTGTGCTGTGCTCATCGCGTCAAACATCCTTTGCCCCTTTGTGTGCCGACATGTCGGTGGCTGCAACCATTTCGTGTGTTTGTGCTCTTGACACTTCCGGGACTTGCCCATCCGTTGTGCAGATGAATGAAAAACGCGCATTAGATGGGTTTGGGGCCGCTGGCATGATCGGGTTTGCCGCCCTGCTGGCCTTTAATCAAGTTGTTGTCAAAGTCACCGGAGGCGGGTTCAGCCCGGTATTTCAGGTCGCATTGCGTTCGGCTGGTGCGGTGATTTTCCTGTTGATCTGGTTTCGTATTCGGTCGGTCCCGATGTCTTTGCCCAAAGGAACGCTGATTTGGGGAGTCATCACCGGGCTGGTTTTTGCGTTTGAATTCGTGTGCTTATACTTCGCTCTTGATCTAACTACAATTGCGCGGGCCTCGATCATATTCTATTCAATGCCGGTCTGGCTTGCTCTTGTCAGTCATTATGTTCTACCCGGCGAACAGCTTAGCCCCCAGAAATTTGTGGGGCTTGTTCTGGCATTGGCAGGAGTCGCGGTTGCGATATTTGACCGATCAGACGGCAACCCAAACCTGACCGGAGACTTATTGGCGCTAATTGCAGCATTTGGCTGGGCGGCAATCATTTTGCTGATGCGGATTTCGCCCCTGCAAAAGGTGCGCGCAGAAATGCAGCTGTTTTTGCAAATCGCGGTGTCAGCGGTTGTGTTGCTTCCCATAGCTCCGCTTTTCGGAGAATTGCTGCGCGACGTACGCCCAATTCACGTGTCAGGGATGTTATTTCAGGTGATTTGCGTCGTCGGCTTTGGCTATCTCGGATGGTTCTGGCTGATGAAAGTGTATCGCGCAAATACCGTGGCCTCATTCAGCTTTTTGTCGCCGGTTCTGGCTG